>JASHWY010000045.1 GCA_030043835.1 Thermoplasmata archaeon | reverse complement strand
CCGACGAGAACCTCCTTGCCGTGCAGAATCTGCTCCTCGATCTCGAACCCCTCGATGCGGGCGTTCGGGGCGGCCGTCTTCACGGAGCCAACCATCCGGTCCCACTCGCTGCGGAGCATCGCCGAGTCGGAGATCCCGACCGCTACTCCACCCACGTCGGTCTTGTGCGAGATGTCGGGCGAAGCGACCTTGAGCACTACAGGGTATCCGATCCCGTTCGCGGTCCGAACGGCATCCTCGACGGACTTAACCCGGGCCACCTTCGGGAAACCGATCCCGTACGCGGCGAGGAGCGAACGGCCGGAGTACTCGGGAAGTACGACCGTTCCCGCATTTCGCGCCGCGGCGAGGTCCGCGACCACGGCCGCCCGGTCGACGGGGAAGGAGCGCGCCGGGGTGCGCGGGCGGCTCCGCCAGGCGTGGTAACGGGCGAGACTGCTCAACCCCTCGACGGCCTCCTCGGGGAACGTGAAAGTGGGCACGCCTTGGTCCTCGAGGAAGGTGACCTCCCGCGAAAGGTCGGTGAGGCCGAAGAGGCAGGCGACGATCGCCTTGTCGCTCGTGGCCTTCGCGTCGAGGATCGCCCGCGAGACCGCGTCTCCGGTCATCGTGCCTATCGGGGTCGCGATCACGAGCGCTCCGTTGATCTCCGGCGCGGTCAACAGGGTCCGCAGCGTCTCGCGGTACTGGTCCGGGCCAACGTCCGCGGTCATGTCGAGCGGGTTCGAGATCGTCGCAATCGACGGAAGGCGCCGGGCGAGCTCCGGCTGGATCGCCGGTGGGGGAACGGGCAGCTCGAGTCCACTGCGGATCGCCGCGTCGGCGGCGACGATTCCCGGACCGCCCGAGTTCGTAAGGATGCAGAGCCGAGGGCCCTCGAGCTTGAGTCCGGAGGCGAAGATCTTCGCGGTCCGGAAGAGATCGCCGAGTGTGTCCGCCCGGAGCACCCCTGCCTGTTCGAAGAGGCCATCGTAGAGCTGGTCGCGGCCGGATTGCGCGAGTGCGCCGGTGTGGCTTCGCGCGGCTCGCTCGCCGGCTGCGGTCCGCCCGCTCTTAATCACGAGGACGGGCTTCTTCTCGGTCACCTCCCGCGCCGACTCGAGGAAACGTCGGCCGTTCGCCAGGCTCTCCACGTAGAGGAGGATCACCTTGGTCGCGGGATCGCGGCCGAGCGCGTTAAGGAGGTCGTTCTCGTCGACTCCCGCCCGATTCCCGACCGACGCGAACCGCGAGAAACCGATCCGCTCGTCGACGCCGTACTGAAGGATGCCCGAGCCCAGCGCTCCGCTCTGGGAGACGAACGCGATGCCCCCTCGCGACGGTAGGCTCTCGCTAAACGTCGCGTTCAGACTGACTTGGGGATCCGTGTTGAAGACCCCGAAGCAGTTCGGCCCGACGACCGACATCTTAAACTTCTCGGCCCGGCGGACGACCTCCTTCTCCAGTGCCGCCCCGGCGGCACCCACCTCACGAAACCCGGCCGTGATGACGACGACCCCGCGCGCCCCGGCCTTGCCAAGGTCCTCGACGACGTCCGGGACCCCCGGAGCGGGAACGATCACGACCCCGAGCTCCGGGGCCTCGGGAAGCTCGCGGACCCCCGCGTAGCACCGAACCCCCGACACGCTCTTCCACGATGGATTGACCGGGTACGCTACCCCCTGGAACCGGGCTTCGATGATGTTGCGAAAGACGGTCGTGCCGACCTTGCCGGGCTTGTTCGAAGCCCCGATCACGGCGACCGAGGCGGGTCGGAACAGCTCGTCGAGTTCGATCGATTGTCCTACGGTCATGAGATCCCGGAGGGGCTCCTCGCTTCGGACCTGCGGCCTGTTATATAGCGACCTCCCCGTCCTCGACCACTATGCCGGCCGAAGGGCCCGCCGCCGAGGGTCGTCCGACCTCGACTCCGCCGCCGAGCGCCGTTCGTCCGGGCCCGCGCGGCGTGCTCCAGCGCATGGACAAGGGGCGGATCCGGCATGTGGTCGCGGTCGGGAGCGGGAAAGGAGGGGTCGGAAAATCGGCCGTGACCGCCCTTCTCGCTGCGGAGCTACGCCGGCGGGGCCATACGGTGGGGGTGCTCGACGCCGACATCACGGGTCCCTCGATCCCGAAGCTCCTCGGGCTCCACGGCCCGCTCCTCGACCGTGGCGAGGGCATTGAGCCGGCCCTGACGGCCTCGGGGATTCCCGTCGTTTCGTCGCAGTTCATGGTCGAGGACGAGCAAACGCCGGTGATCTGGCGGGGGCCTCTGGTGACGCGACTCATCACGCAGTTCTTTGGAGGGGTCAACTGGGGCGTACTCGACTACCTGCTCCTCGACATGCCGCCGGGGACGAGCGACGTCCCGCTCACGGTCTTCCAGACGATTCCGATCGACGGCATGGTCTTCGTCCTCACCCCGCAGGACCTCGCCGCGCTGATCGTGAAGAAGGCGATGAACATGGCTCGCGACCTCCACGTCCCGCTCCTCGGGGTTGTCGAGAACATGGCGTACGTGATCTGCCCCCACTGTCACGAACGGATCGCGGTCTTCGGGGAGAGCCGGGTCTCGAAGGTGGCCGAGGAGTACGGCATCCCGCTGCTCGGCCGCATCCCGCTCAGCCCGCCGGTCTCCGAGCTCTCCGACGCAGGCCGCTTGGAAGACCTCTCGACCCCCGAAGTTACCGAGCTCGCCGATGCGTTCGTGAAAGCGGTCGACGACGCTACGAAGGGTGCGCCGGCGGTACTGTAACGGCGCGAAGGTCCCGGAACGGGATGGACTCGACCGGCACTCCCCGCCGCTTGAGCGCCGCCGCGAGGCCCACCAGGTGGGCGTCGCCGACCACGACCGCGAGGCGACCGAACCCCCTCCTCCTCAGCTCCGTGAGTCGGTCGGCCATGTGCTCGTTCCGGTCGTCGACGAGTACGCGCGCGAGCGTCGGGCTTGTCCGCCTCAGTTCGGCCGTGAACGCTTCGGGAGCCTCCGCATACCGGTCCATCTCGCGCGAGACGACCCGAGACGGAACGAACAGACCGACGATCGAGCTCGTCAGGAGGACCACCCGCTCCTTGACCGGAAGCGATCGCATGAGGTTCACGAGCGTGGGGCGGATCGGGTCGTCGATGAGGAAGACCGGAAGCTCTCGGTCGCGGG
>JASHWY010000044.1 GCA_030043835.1 Thermoplasmata archaeon | reverse complement strand
CCGGTCCGTTCGACCCCGCCCCGCCGGATGGGATCTACTACGTGACGCCCGTCGACCCCACCTGGACGCCGGTCCAGCAGGAGGAATGGCTTCGGTCGTTCAACTTCGCCATGCTACGGAACATCACCGTCCACGAGGTCTATCCCGGCCACTACCTCCAGTTCCTGCACTTCCGAGCGAGCTCGGGCTCGCTCGCCCGGAAAGTCTACCTCTCTCCGTCGTTCGTAGAGGGCTGGGCGCACTATACGGAGCAGCTCCTGATCGAACAAGGGCTGGGACGCGAGAACCACGGGGCCGAGGTCGCCCAGATTCACGACGCGCTCCTTCGGGATTGCCGCCTCCTCGCCTCGATCGCCCTCCACACGCAGGGGATGACGCTCGAGGAGGCGACCCGGCTCTTCCAGACGGAGGCCCACTTCGAGCGGTTGCCCGCGGAGCGGGAGGCGATCCGAGGCACCTACAGCCCCGAGTACTTCTGCTACACGCTCGGGAAGCTCGCGATCCTCAACGCCCGCTCCCGGTTCCTAAAGTCTCACTTCGGTGGGAGCGTCCGGGCATTCCACGACACCCTCCTCAGCCTCGGCTGCCCCCCGATCGGGCTTTTGGACGCCCTCTTAGAGCGCGCCGCGGCCGCGTGAGCGAGCGCCAGCGCAGGTTCCATAGGGTTGCGCTGTGCGTGCGCCGGATCGATATGACCGAAGAGCTTCGCACGATTTCGGAGCAGCTCACCCGCCAACTCGGGCTCGACCGGCCTCCGGTTCAGGTCTCGTACCTCGACGCGCCGCCCCACGGGGTCCCCGAGCACCCCGGTGGCGTCCCCTCCGTTTGCACGTTCTTCGCGTTCGGCGCGGAGAAACCGTTCTACGCCGGTCTCGAAAAGCACGCGGACTGCGAGATCGGCGCCTTCGTGCTCGGGATCCCGCCCGGCGGCGAACTGGGTCCGCGGCTCATGGCGACAATCGGGGCCATGCAGAAGGAAGGGTACTTGAACCCCGGCGAAGAGGCGAAGGTCCCTCACAATGCGACCGCCCCCCGGTTCGTCGCCTACGGCCCGCTCGGTTCGCTCCCGATGCCGCCGACGAACGTCCTCCTGTTCGTGAAACCGCAGGGCGCGATGCTGGCGGTCGAGGCCGCGGGGGCCGGCGAGGACGCGAAGCCCGTGCGATGAACGGGCGCCCGCTGTGCGCGATCATGCCGATCCTGAACCAAGGGTCGCCGGTCGCGATATCGCTCGGCTGCACCGGCTCGCGAATCTACACCGACATGGGGATCGACACGATGGTCGTCGGGGTCCGGGGAGACCACCTCGAGCCATTCGCGAGGAAGCTCGACGCGATCGTGCGCGCGAATGCGTGGGTCACCGCCGAAGACTCGGCCCGGAAGGCCAAAGCGCCGAACGCCCACCGCACGCCACCTACCTAGGCGGGTCCTTACCGGTCGTCCAGTCTGTGCGCCGCAACGACTATACGGGCGTCGCTCGCCTTACGGGCCACCGCCATGCGTGGGTGGCTCTTTCTTCCACGATTCTTTCGGGGCCCCGCGTGGGTCACGGCGGTGGCCCTCGTGATCGCCCTCGGTCCGGTCGTCGCCTCCCTCGGAGCGTTCGCCGGGTCCCCGACGGGCGTCTTGACTCCCGCGAACGGGTCCCCTCAACGGCCCTCGTTGCCCGTCGCAATCCCGCCGGTGCATGTTCACCCTCTGGAGCTCGTCGGGGCGGCGCCGGTCGACCCGACGATGTACTATTCGTCCGAGCCAGCGCCGATGGGGATCGGCGACTTTGGGATCGGAGCCGGTGGAAACCCGTACTCCTACAACACCACGGAATTCCTCGGCAACTTCTCCTGGCAACAGTTGAGCTTCGACGGAAGCGCGGGCACGTCGTTCACCGACCAGCTCAACGTCGTCCTCCAGTTCGTTCAGGACGGGGTGACGTACGCCTACTGGATCCAGGACGTCGCGTTCATGGACAGCGCGACGAACGAGCTCACGTACGAGAACAACATCTGGAACTTCTCGAGCACGAGCGCCTGCCTCTCGAGCTCCGCCGTAGAAGGCAACGGGACGGTCTATCCGTACAGCGGCTGCGTCGGGTACTACGCGACCGGGACCAACGGCCAGCCCGGGTCCGACCTCGTCATGCCGAACCCGGGGGATTTCGGTCTCCTCGTCCGGTCGTACGAGACGGGCGCGGGCCTCCCCGCGGTCGCCTTCGAGTACTGGGACGGCGTCACGAGCTGGTACGTCACCTACGACAACGTCGTCTTTCCGTGGGCGAAGGGGATCTCCGCCGACGACGGCTTCGTGGTCGACGGGTACTCCTACAACCCGTACGGACTCTTCTACGACGCGGAGCTCGCGATCGGCGGTCCGGGCGGGGGCTCGTCGACCGTCGCCTACAGCGAGACGGACATCACTTCCCGGCTCCTCTACTGGAACGGGCACAATCTCGAGGCTCCCCCGTCCGTCTGGAACTTCGGGAGCAACACCGGCGAGTCGGTCAGCAACATCCAGTCGATCTTCGGGCACGACGCGGCGGGATTCCCGCTCACGGTCCAATTGAACGGGACGACGCGCAACGCGACGCCGGCGCAGGCGTACAACCAGGATGGCGTCGGCGAGATCTCGATCTCCGCCCCCGGGGTCTCGAAGGGGACGGTCGCGATCCTCGGCGACTCCTTTCCTTTCGTCAACGATCTCGCGAACGTGACGCTGGTACCGGGGACCTACCCGATCTGGGTCAACGGAACGTCGGGGTCCGACGACCTCGGCCTCTGCCACATCACCGCGGGCGCCACCGTCGACGTTACCGTGAGCAGCGGTTGCGGGCTCAGCGTGAGCCAGCCCGCGCCGTCGCAGGGCGCGGCCGACGTCGGCCAGTCGGTCACCTTCACGTCGATCTTGCTCGACGGGGGCAGCGGTGGGGACACCTACGCATGGCACACGACCCCCGCGGGGTTGGGGTGCGTCGCGTCGACGACGTTGACGCTCTCCTGCACGCCGACCGCTCCGGGCACCTATCAAGTCAACCTCACCGTGACCGATTCCGACGGCAACTCGTCGACGAGCTCGAACTTGGACTACGTCGTCTCCTCGGACCCGACGGTCCCTGCCCCCGCCCCGAGCCAGAGCTCGGCCGAGACCGGTGCGACGGTGAGCTTCACAGCGAACCCATCGGGCGGGGAGTCGCCGTACAGCTACTCGTGGAGCGGCCTCCCGACGCCGTGCACCGGCACGACCTCCTCCGAAGCGACGTGCACCCCGACGACTTCGGGAACCTATTCGATCACGGTCGCCGTGACCGATGCGAACGGCTTCCGAGTGTCGAGCGCGGCGCTCGCTTACACCGTCAAAGAGGGGCCCTCGGTGGCCACCCCCACCGCGACCCCCGCGGGGTCGGTCGACCTGGGAAAGTCGGTGACGTTCTCCGCCGTGGCGACCGGAGGTTCCGGCGGGTACACGTTCGTCTGGAAGGACCTCCCGGCCGGATGCCCGTACCCGTCGACCGGGAACGTCACCTGCACGCCGACCGGCGCGGGGGCCGCGGAGATCCGGGTGACCGTGACCGATGTCGGCGGAGGGAAAGCCATGAGCCCAGAGCTCGCGTTCACGGTGTACGTCGACCCGGTCGTCGCGTCGGTCTCCGCAAGCCCGGGCTCCGTCGACGTCGGGCAGACGGTCCACTTCGAAGCCGTCGGAGTCACCGGCGGCTCGGGCGTCTACCGCTACGTCTGGTCGGGTCTCCCTACGGGGTGCGCGACGAGCAACGTTTCGGACCTGGGATGCGCGCCCACCGGAGCAGGAACCGGGACGGTCCAGGTGGTCGTCATCGACACGAACGGCGGCAACGACTCGGCGACGCTCGTCTTCACGGTCCTTTCCGACCCGACCCTCTCGGGTGTCGCCGCGCCCTCGAGCGCGGACCTCGGAGAGACGATGACGTTCGCCGCCCAAGGGCTCACCGGCGGCACGGGGAGCTACTCGTACCTATGGACCGGCCTTCCCGTGGGTTGCGTAAGTAGGAACGCTTCGACCCTCGCGTGCACGCCCACCGCCGTGGGGTCGGGCACGGTGACCCTCACGGTCACCGACTCGAACGGAGTCTCCGCCGACTCCAGCCGGCCGTTCACCATCGACCCTCCACCTCAGGTGAACGCCCCCACCGTGAGCCCGGGGTCCGTCACCGTCGGGGAGAGCGTCACGTTCTCCGTCGTGGCGTCGGGGGGCTCCGGATCGTTCACCTACAGGTGGTCGGGGCTCCCGCCAGGGTGCGCTCCCGTGAACGCCTCCACGGTCGCATGCAGCCCGACGGCGACGGGTAGCTATCTCGTGAACGTGACGGTTACCGATTCGAACGGGGCGACCGCGCTCAGCGGGACTCTCTCCCTCACCGTCGAGAGCGCACCGACCTTCCTCGGGCTCCCGACGGTCGAGGGATACGAACTGCTCGCCGGCCTCGCGATCCTCGCGGTTCTCGTCGTGGTCCTCGTCGTGTGGGCCGCTCGACGGCGTGCGTGAACGTCGCCCTCCCGGGGCCCCGACGCACGATTCGAAGAAGGGCCTCCGGTTAAGAGGCGACGCCGCCTCTCGTTCAGTGGTTCCCGTGGGTCGAGGAACGGGTGGATTCGAGCACGATGAGCGTGACCCCCGCGATCACGATGAGGAACCCGAGGATCTCGAAGGCGGTGACCGGTTCGCCAAAGAACCCGGACCCGATGCCGATGGCGACGAGCGGCAGCAGGTAAGCGACCACGTTGGCCCGGACCGGGCCCACGCGGTAGTGGAGGGTGAAATAGGTGAAGTACCCGAGAACGGAGGAGAAGACGATGAGAGCGGCAAGCATAGCCCACACTCCGACCACGTCGGGGAGCGCCTCGGGAAACGGCAGCACCGCCGCAGCGACCGCCAGTATGAGGCCGCCGACGCCGAACTGGACCCCGATCTGCCAGAGGCCCTGACGCCCGCCCCCGATCCGTCGGAGGAGAACCGTCCCGATCGCCGTGGACAGGAAGGCGCTGACGATGAAGACCGGACCCCAGCCGCTCCCGACGGGGCTCCCAGCAATCTCGGGTGCAACGAGCACGACCACCCCGACGAAGCCGATGAGGAGGCCGGTCAGCGAGAGGGAACCGAAGCGCTCGGCGGGCAAAAGGAAGTACGCGACCGCGACCGTGAGGATCGGGGCGGTTGATGAGAGGACCGCAGCGTACCCTCCGGTTGTGTACTGCTCGCCCCAGTAGAGGAGCCCTCCGTAGAGGCCGATGAACAGGGTTCCGCCGACAGCGGCCGAGACGAGGAGGGCCCGACGTCCGGGGAACGCCTCGCGCCGAGCGAGCGCGAGCCCCGCGAACGCCGCGGCCGAGAGAACGTACCGGACGGACGCGAACAGGAGGGGGGACGCCCCCGCAACGATCCCTTCCCGGATGAAGATGTACGCCGAGCCCCACAAGACGCCGAGAGCGCCCAGGAGGGCGACATCGACCGAGCGGAGCCGCGGCGTCGGCGGAAGGGCGGGGGACGGGGACGCTACCGCGGCAGTCGAGGGCGGCACGGACGGTCGGCCCAACCCGCTAGGTCTCCCGGTCCGCCTCGGCCCGTATCTCGTCCCCCGTCCGGACCATGCCCTCGGTCAGGACCCGGGCGTACCACCCCCGCCGCCCGAGCGTGACGCGTAGGAACTCCGGTCCCCGGTCCTTCCCGACGTACGGGAGTTCGAAAAGATTCTCGCACGGATCGCACGGCTTCGTGATCTCGACGCGGGCGCCGCCAATCCGGAACGTGCGGCCCGGAACGAAGGCGTCGTACGGGATCCCCGCGGACGTGACGTTCTCCCCAAGGTCTCCCGGGCGTACCGGCCAGCCTTCCCGGCCGAACTGTTCGATCGTCTCGAGGGGGACGATGAGGAGCGCCGTCCGGGGATCGTCGTCCTTTACCTCGTGCCGGTACCGGTTGAAATCCCCCTCTATGCCGCGCGCCGTCAGCCGGGCCTCGGAGACCGGGGCCTTCGGAAGCCCCCGCTCGTGCGGGACCTCGGGCTTGCGGTTGAGTCGGAAGACCCGGCCGGACAGTCTCGGCGTAGCCTCCATCGCGCGAACGATGACCCCCTGAGGGTCTTGAAGCCATGGCCGACTTCAAGGAACGGGCCTATCGGTGGGCTGTTCCGTGCGCGGCCCCGCTCGGACGGGGGATGGCGCTCGACCCGACGGGGACCCGTCCCGGCCTATACCGTGCTCGCCCGCAGGGCTGAGAGCAGCGGAAGGAACTCGTACGACCCCACGTGCATCCGGCCGTTGACGAAGAAGGTCGGGGTCTCGACGACGCCGTTTTCGGTGCCGCTCTCCACGTCCTCGGCGACGCGCCTCGCCGTCGCCCCGCTCTCGAGGTCTCTGTCGTACGTCGGCATGTCGAGCGGGATCGCGACCGCGAGCCGACGCAGGTCGGCTGCCGATAGGGCCTCGGGGTGGTCGAACAGCCGGTCGTGCATCAGCCAGAACTTCCCCTGCATCCCGGCGGCCTCGGCCGTTTCGGCGGCCGCCTCGGCGTGGGGATGGACCCGGGGGAGCGGAAAGTTGCGGAAGACGATGCAGACTTCGTCGCCGAGCTCCCGCTCGACCTCTTTCACGATCGGATAGACGGCCGCACAGTGCGGGCACTCGAAATCCCCGTACTCGACCAGCGTCCGTCGGGCGCTCGGCGGCCCCAAGTAGTGGTCGCGCTCCTCGATGGGGAGCACGAGGTCCGGCAGGAGGTCATCGCTCAACGGGTCACGCTCGGGGTGTCCACGATGCCGACCCTCATCTGCTTGTCGCCGGCGGGGTCCGGGCGGTCTCCCGCTTCCGCCGCCGCAAGGCGCTATCGCCTTCGGCCCTTGCCCTCGACCGATGTTCGAGCCCGTCCTCGTCCGTCGAGCCACCGCCGCTGACGTCGACCGTCTCCAACCCCTCTTCTCGGCATACCGGGCGTTCTACCTCGCTACCCCGGATCCGGTCGCGGAGCGCGCGTTCCTTATGGAACGCCTCGAACGCGGCGAATCGGTCGTCTTCCTCGCCGAGGCGCGGGGCGCGGCGGTCGGGTTTACCCAGCTCTATCCTACGTTCTCGTCCGTGGGGTTGCGGCGGCTCTGGATCCTCAACGACCTCTTCGTGATCTCCGAGGCACGACGTTCGGGGATCGGCTCCCGGCTCCTCCGTCGGGCAAAGGAATGGGCCCGTGAGACCGGCGCGGAGGGCCTCACGCTCGAGACCGCCATCGACAATCCCGCCCAGCGGCTCTACGAAGCCGAGGGGTGGAAGCGCGACGTCGCGTTCCTCCATTACGAGCTCCTCCTCTGAGCTTTAGTTCACGGGGAGCCTCGGGGGCGGCCTTCGCCTCCGGGCGGCGTGGGCGTTCGTCCCGTGACCAGGTAGAGGACGCCGACGAAGAACGCGAGGGTGATCCCGAACCCGATCGCCGCTGCATCGAGCCCGTAGCGATCGGCGGCGAGGCCGACGCCGATCGTCGGGACCGCGAGCGAGAGATAGCCGACGACGAAGAACGCCGAGAGGATCTCTCCCCGAAGGAGCGAGGGCGCCACCCGGTCGATGAGAGTGACGCCTCCCATGTACGCGAACCCCACGCCGATTCCCAAGGCGCCGGCGCCCACCACGAAGAGCGGCAGCGAGCTGAGGGCGACCGAGAGAACGATCGCGAGCGTCGCGACGACCATGAGGGGAAGGCCGTCGAGGAGCGCCCGGCGGTCGCGGACCTGGCCGAGGCCCAGCTGAACGATCGAGGCGAATCCGAAGAAGACCGCGACGATCGTCGCCGACGTTGCCCGGTTCCCGATTCCGAGGTCGAAGCGAAGGAACGTCGGGGCGAGCGCCCCGAAGAACCCATAGAGCGAGTAGCACGCCGCGAGAGCGCCGGCGGCCACCCAGAACGGTCGCCGAAGCTCCACGGGGACTCGGAAGCGCTGGACTTGAACGGTGCGTCGCCCGGTGGGCGGAGGGACGGTCTCCGGCGTCAAGACCACGAACCCGAACCCCACGGCGCTCGCCACGATGAGCAGCAGGAAGACGAGCTTCGTGGGCGCCGGAGCGTACTCGACCAGGAAGCCGCTCAGGAGGATCCCCGTCGCCA
>JASHWY010000043.1 GCA_030043835.1 Thermoplasmata archaeon | reverse complement strand
CGTCGCGACGGTTTCGAAGTACCAGGGCGTCCGGGAAAGGAAGACAGCGCATTTGTCGTTCCCGAACTTGAAGTCCGAGAGCCAAACGTCGACGATAGGTCGCAGGATTCGCATCGTCTCGGGGCTCATGAAGAAGTTCGAGTTCCAGAGCATGGGAACGTTGAACTCCCCGTCGTAGGCTCCCGCCCCGCCGGGCTGCCGTGGGAGCCACGGGGTCCCGGGGTAGACATACTGTACGTAGGCGAGATCCTCCCGGCTTGGGGGTCTACCAAGGAGCCGAATCGCCTCGACAATGGTGTGCAAGTGGACCGTAGGCTCCCCGCCGACCCAGTTGATGTTGTGGCAGCCTGCCCGCCTCAGCTGCCAGGCCATCGCGGCGACTTCCCGAGGCGTCACGGGAACCCCATTGTCCTTGTCGTGCGAAATGTCGCCGTTCTGGCAGAACTGGCAACGCATGTTGCAAGAGGTGAAGAAGACGGTACCTGAGCCCCGGTTGCCACGGAAGACAAGCTCCTCCCCATGGTGATCGAAGTACGAGGCTACGCGAGAATCGCTCTCGAGCTGGCACGTACCGTGCCGTGACCCTGATCGACGGTCCACCCGACAATTCCAGCGGCAAAAGGTGCAGCGAGAGAGCATCCGTGCGACCAGCTCGCCCGTCAGATCGAGAAGCGAGGGAGCCGCCGGCGGTAGCTCGGACATTCGCACGTTCCTTCGGCGGACCTCCTCCCACACCTTCAAGAACCGTACCGTCGCTCGGTCGTGTTCGGCCCAGAGTTCGTCGAGCGTGGCCTCACGCAGATCGAGAGTGCACGGGACCCGCCGGCAGAGGAGGTATTTCGCCGGCATGAGATCCGCTGCTACGGCGAAGTACCAGGGAAGACCGTCCCCGACTCGATCCCAAATTCCGAGGGTGGAGAAAGGATGTGACATGGAAAACGCTCAACTAAACTATTCATCCGGTGTTTCGGGATAAAGACTCACGTTGGTACCGTAGGTGCTCTCGCCGCCGCCGCGGATGGTCTTCGCTAGGCGGAGTCCCGCGGGGTCCTCGTTGTCGTTCGACTGGTTCGCGACGAGGCGGAAGTTGCCCTTCTCCTTCGGCACCAACGCCGCATCCTTTTCCGGTGATTCAAGGGTCCTTTCTGCACACGAGGGAGATAGGCGCTCCTCGTCGACTTGTCTTCCCCCGCGGGCTCACGTTGAAGAACGCGCTCTCAGCACCGGGGTCGCGAAGCACGTCTCAAAGGAAGAGGGAATCCACGGAGACCGCAATTCCGATGAGCAGCAAGCCGGCTCCGACCCACGTGAGTCTTGCATCGGTCAACAGTAGTTCGCTCGCAAAGAACTCGGCCTCGCCCTCGATCCTGGAGCCGACCGCCGCGTACAACACGCGGTCCTCGTCGCCTTCGGGTTCATAGGTCCCGTACCTGCTGATCGTTCCCGATTTGGACCGGTCGACTTCGAACTTCCATCGACCCCTCAGCCCCGCGTCTCGTGCCCGTTCCGTGAGGTTTCGGATCCTCCTCTTCTCCCTTCGGCTCGACTCGGGATAGAGATAGATCAGGGCGAGCAGGGCCACTCCCAGCGCACCCAACAAGATTCCCGTCACGGTCAGCGCGTCGTTCATCTGTCGCCTTAAGCCGTCGCGGAGTTAGAACGGTATTCCCCGAGGCGATTCTATGTCGTACACCGCGGGTGCCCCCCCCGAGAGGGAATGGTCCCGACCCACCGGTGGTTGTTAGCTGGGCGTCGGTGGATCTACGGCACGGCTTGCTCCCCACTACCCGCACGGTCGGGCCATCCGGCAGGAGAGGATGGCGTACCTCCTCGTTCCGGTCCAGACTGGGGCGACGACCCCCGCTTCGACAAACGGGCCGTCGAATTTCGAGGTCAAGATGAGCTCACGGCCCGACGGGGACCCTCCCGGAACCCGGCCCCCGTACCCATTCGGGAGGCACGCTAAGTCGGGCGAGAGCACCTCGAGTTCAAGGCGGGGGCTCGGTGTCCGACCATCCATCATTCTTTCCCCGGCGCGCCGCCCTCCGAGACGGTCTCGCGAACCTCGACTCGGATCTGGTGAGGCTTCTCGAGGAGAGGGTGGCCCTCGCGGGAGAGATTCTGGAGGGAAAGCGACGGACGCGCGGGGCGCGCTTCGACTCGGTCCAGGAGGGGGAGGTACTCCGCCGGGCCCGAGAGTGGTGGGTTCGGAGAGGGCTCGCCCCAAGCCTCATCGACCGCCTGTATCGGTCGATCATCGAATACGGGAGGGAAAGGATTCGAACCGAACGGGCCCAGCCCCTATGCGATTGGAGGGCGCTCACGACCGTTTACCTCCAGCCGATGGCTCTCGAGCCGAAGGAGGGTCGTCGGGACGAACCTGGGGTTCGCCCCGATCGCGCGACGGTGCATTGGTCCCCCCGTCGACCTTGGCTCCTTCCCCGCGGCCACTCGAGACCATCGGCCCGCACGTCTCCCGAGAGGGCTCAGCATCGTCGGGCTCTTCGGGCTCCTTCTACCGGGCCCAAGGGGATTTCAACTCGACGTTCCTTCTCTCCGAGGAACGGAGTTCGCAAGAGCCGTGACAGCTCCCACCGAAGGCCGACCGACGCCGAGTTCCCACGCAGAGCGCGGGAAAAGCCCTCCGTCCGAGCTCGCGATCGTCGAGCTCCAGTGGAAGCCCCGCGGTCAGGAGCCCTGGCTCGCGTCGCTCGCGCGCCGCCCGGGGCTAAAGCTCCGTTTGCGCTCCTGCCGGCCGCTCGGTCGGAAGCAGCGCCTCGCCCAGATGCTGGAGCTTTCGGCGAAGGAGGAAGACGCAGCGGACGCGATTCGATACGTGCGCTCTCGCCCGGGGGTAAGCCACCTCGCCCTCTATCGCCTCTCGGCCGGACGGTGGCTCGTGGCCTTCGAGACCCCCGCGTCCCGAACTTGCCTAGCCGCCCTGAAGGCGGGCGCGACCTGCGTGGAATGCCCCAGCCTCGTCCGCGGCCCCGAGGACGAGGGCACCCGGCGATGGACCCTCATGGCACCCGGGATTCACCGAGTTCGTCGGCTCTACGAATTGCTCGGCCGCGAAGCCGAGCGTCCGATCAGCATCCGGGTGCGCAGGCTCGCGCGATCCCGGGAGCTCACTCCCCTCCAGGTCGAGATCGTCCGGACCGCGGTCCGCACCGGGTACTACGAGTTCCCCCGCCGCACGAACCTGCACGCCCTCGCCCGAATGCTTGGGAGAAGCCCGGCGTCGCTTTCCGAGACTCTCCGGCGCGCCGAGGCGACGATCCTCGCGAGCTCGCCCGAAGTGGCGTGACCTGGGTCCGCGGTTCCCCCACGGGGGCGGCTCCGAGCGCGTTCGGGCCCGCCCGCCTTCCTAGGCCATCCCGAACCGGTTCGGGTGGATTCTTGAAGCACGGACCGCCCCTAGCTTCCCCCGAGGGCGACGGGTGGTCTCGATGCTCCCTCGCGAACTTCATTGTTCCCGGCGACGAGGCCGTCCGAACGGTGGTCAACAACGATTTGCCCGTAAACGGGACCGGATACACGGGCAGTGGGACCCGGACCGCGGGCGAGACCGAGACCCTCCGCCGCCCCTCGGATACGTCGGGTCCGAACGCGAACGTGGCCCAGACGTCCACCCCTCCGTGGCGCGGTCCAGCCTTCCGCCGAACGGACCTGGGCGCTCTCTCCTTGAACGACTCCCTGCGGGGTCACCGGGGCCAATCCCGCACGACCGTACCCTCATCCATCCCTCACTCGCCTCGTATGGGTAGACCATCGATCGCCTTCATGGAGGAAGACCAGGGCGGGCAAAGCCCGAGCGAGGCGAGATGCAGATCCCGAGCGCCGTTGACATTCATGGAGGAGACGTGGCACGAGCATCCTTGATCGTCTCGGAAAGTCGCTCCCCGGCCGGCCGAGCCGGAGAAGACAGCTCCCCCGCTCGCCGGACGATTCACGGGAGTATGGGGTCCGTAGCCCTCCCCCGCTCGACCTCCGCCAGCGGGATCGCGCGATCTCCCGCTCGGGTACCGATCGATAAGCCGGTCCGCCACCATGGGACGGTTCACATCATAGAGTCACGGTGCAAGGAGTGCGAGTTCTGTGTCGTGTTCTGTCCCGAGAAGATGCTCGAGATCTCCGACCGTTACACCTCTCGCGGGTACCGCCCCGCGCGGGTGAAGGCCGGCAAGGAAGGCGATTGTATCGCGTGCCGGTTCTGCGAGGATGTCTGCCCGGAGTACGCGATCTACGTCGTCGAGGACCAACCATGAGCGCATCTCAGAATCTGGTCCTGCACCCCGAGGTCGATGCATCGCGAACCGGTGCCCACTTCCTGCTGGGCGACCACGCCTG
This sequence comes from Thermoplasmata archaeon, assembly GCA_030043835.1. GTDB lineage: Archaea > Thermoplasmatota > Thermoplasmata > Lutacidiplasmatales > UBA184 > Lutacidiplasma. The sequence continues at coordinate 2,696 of JASHWY010000043.1, read as the reverse complement.
CGCCGAAGGAGCGTTGTACGCGGGATGCCGGTTCTTTGCGGGCTATCCGATCACTCCGGCCACGGAGATTTCGGAGCATCTTGCCGAACGCCTCCCGGAACTCGGGGGGCAGTTCCTCCAGATGGAGGACGAGATCGCCTCGATGGCGGCGATCCTCGGAGCGAGCGTCGCCGGAGCGAAGAGCATGACCGCGACCTCGGGCCCGGGGTTCTCCCTGATGATGGAGAACCTCGGCCTAGGGTACATGATGGAGGTACCGACGGTCGTCGTGAACGTCCAGCGCGGCGGGCCGAGTACGGGGCTTCCGACCTCGGTCGGCCAGCAGGACATGATGCAGGCGCGCTTCGGTTCCCACGGAGACATCACGATGATCGCTCTGGCACCGAAGTCCCCCCAGGAGGCGTTCGACCTCACGGTGCACGCCTTCAGCATCGCGGAGCGCCTTAGAACGCCGGTGCTGGTGATGATGGACGAGGTCGTGGCCCACATGCACGAGCGCGTCGTCATTCCTCCTCCGGGGGAGATCCCGATCCACGCACGGCCGAAACCCGACGTCGCCCCGGCGAAGTACCGTCCCTACAAGCCGGGACCCGACCTGGTTCCGCCGATGGCGTTGGCGGGAGACGGGTTTGCTGTCCGATTTACGGGTCTCACCCACGACGAGACCGGCAAGGCCGTCACGACCTACGAGGCCCAGCGACTGCTGGTCCCACGGCTGAGGGAGAAGATCCTGAGGAATCGCGAAACGTACGAGAGGACCGAGCTCTACCGGACCGAGGACGCCTCGACCCTGGTGGTCGCGTACGGGATCACGGCGAGGGTGGCTCGTCGCGCCGTGGACCTTGCCCGGGCGAAAGGGCAGCCGGTCGGTCTGTTCCGACCGGCGACCGTCTGGCCGTTCCCGGAGGAGAAGCTGAGGTCGCTCCACCACGTCCGGAAGGTCGTGGTGGCGGAGATCAACCTCGGTCAAGTCTTGCTCGAAGTGGAGAGGATCGTAGGACGCTACGCTGAGGCGATCCACGTCGGCACCGCCGGAGGCAAGGTTCCCTCGCCGGAGGCGATCGTGGAGGCGTGCGAATGACGGACGAAGAGACGCCCGCGAGCGCCGGCGGAACGATTTCGGCCGAAGTCACCCCGGCCCCGAACGGTGACCTTGCAGCCCTCGAACTGCATCCCTACGATCATCTCCTTCGTAGCGAGGCGTTACCGCACATCTGGTGCCAAGGCTGCGGCATCGGAACGGCGCTCGGTGCACTCCTTCACGGTTTCGAGCACGCGTCGGTCCCCGTTGAGAAGAGGGTCATCGTAAGCGGGATCGGCTGCTCGTCCCGTGTCGTGTACTACGCCAAGACGGACGCTTACCACACCACCCACGGACGCGCCATACCGTTCGCGACGGGAGTGAAACTGACGAATCCGACCCTCAACGTGGTCGTCTTCGCGGGCGATGGCGACCTCTTCGCCATCGGCGGTAATCACTTTATGCACGCCGCCCGCCGCAATATGGACCTCCTCGTGGTCTGCATCAACAACTTCAACTACGGAATGACCGGCGGCCAAGGGGGACCGACGACCCCGGAGGGAGCCCTCTCGACCACCACCCCCTACGGCAACGCCGAGCGTCCGTTCAACCTTCCCGAGTTCGCTGCCGCGGCGGGGGCGAGCTACGTCGCCCGTTGGACCACGCTCGACGTGCGGAGGCTCCAAGCGACCTTCACGGAGGCGCTAGCCCGCCACGGCTTCCGCTTCGTCGAGGTGCTGGCTCCTTGCCCCGTGAGCTTCGGGAAGACGAACAAGATCGGCACCGGCGCGGAGGAGATGGAGTACTACTACGCCCTCGAGATCCTTAAGTCCCGTATCGAAAGCACGAGCCACGTGGGGACGGAGATCGTCCTCCACCGGCCGATCGTCGTCGGTAAGTTCGTCGACCTCGAGCGGGAAACGTTCCTCGACCGGTACGCCCGCGTGGTCGCGAAGGCGAAGGAGTGAGGACGTGAGAAAGGAGGTCCGGTTCGCCGGGTTCGGAGGTCAGGGCGTGATCCTGGCGGCCTACATCCTCGGACGCGCGGTCTCGGTGCACACTCCCATGCACGCCACGATGACCCAGAGCTACGGGCCGGAGTCGCGCGGCGGAGCCTGCGAGGCCGACGTGGTGGTCAGCGACCAAGAGATCGATACGCCTGAGGTCGACCGGCCGGACATTCTCGTCCTCCTCTCCCAGGAGGCCGCAACGAAAAACCGGGAGGACGCCCGCACCGCGTCCCTGGTCTTGAGCGATGTCGACCTCGTTCAGCTCGATGACGAGGCCGCTCGCAAGGCGATTTCGCTCCCGTTTACGAGGACCGCGGACGCCCTCGGCAAACGGATCGTGGCGAACATGGTGATGCTCGGCGCGCTCACCCGGGCCTCGGCGATGGTGCCTCGGGAAGCGATGGAAGCCGCCGTGGCTGAGTCGGTCAAACCGGGCACCCGTGAACTGAATCTCAAGGCGTTCGACGCCGGGACCCGACTATGAGCCCGAGCTCGCCGCCGGTACTGGTGATCGGCGGGGGAATCACGGGCGTCCAGGCGACGCTCGACCTCGCCGAGGCCGGCGCTCGCGTGGTGCTGGTCGAGAGAACTCACTCGCTCGGCGGCGTCATGGCGGCCCTCGACAAGAACTTCCCGACCCTCGACTGCAGCATCTGCATCGAGGC
>JASHWY010000042.1 GCA_030043835.1 Thermoplasmata archaeon | reverse complement strand
GTGCTCAAGGTCGCTTCGCCCGACATCTCGCACAAGACCGACGTGGGTGGAGTAGCGGTCGGGATCTCCGACTCGGCGATGCTCCGCAGCGAGTGGGACCGGATGGTTGGCTCCGTGAAGACGGCCGCCCCGAACGCCCGCATCGAGGGGTTCGAGATCGAGGAGCAGATTCTGCACGGCAAGGAGGTTCTCGTCGGGCTCCAACGGGACCCGGACTTCGGGCCGATCGTCGTCTTCGGGATCGGCGGGATCTACGTCGAAGTGCTTCGGGACGTCACGTTCCGTCTCGCCCCAATCTCGCCGCTTTCCGCGAAACGGATGGTCGAATCCATCAAGGCGTTCCCGCTGCTCACGGGGGTCCGTGGAGAGGCGCCGAGCGACCTCGCCGCCCTCGAAGAGGCGATCGAACGGGTCTCTCAGCTCGCGGTCGATCTGCCCGAGGTCGTCGAGCTCGACCTCAACCCGCTGATCGTCCGACCCGTCGGGAAGGGCGTGGTCGCGGTCGACGCGAGGGTCGTGCTCGCTCCGTCTTCCAAATAGGGACGGAGGCCTTGAGCTCCTCAATCAGGTACCGGGTGGCCGCGAACGCTTGGGCCCGGTGAGCGCACGCCGCGCCGACGATCGCCGAGACCTCTCCCACCTTAAGCCGCCCGAATCGGTGCCAGAGAACGACCCGTTCCGCTCCGAACCGGCGACGGGCGGCCCCCTCGAGCTCGCGGAGCCGGCGAAGCGCGGGCATCTCGTGGATCTCGTAGACGAGCGCGACGACCGGTCCCGAGGGACCCAGGTCCGGGCGCACTCGCCCCGCAAAGAGGACCACGCCCCCGAGACCCCGACCGCTGAGCGCCCGCATCGCCGCCGAGACCGAGAGGGGGTGACCCGTGAGGCGCACCGACACGGTCAGCCCCCTCCGTACGGCGGATGTACCGCGAACTCGTCGCCGGGGCGAAGGCGGGTCGAGAGTCGTGCGAGGTACCTGCCGTTCCGGACGAAGCGGCTCACCCGGAGGGTCGGGGCCAACCGGGGGAAGCGGCGAGCGAGCTCTCGCAACAGGGTCTGAGCCGGAATTCCCCCCAAGGATACCGGCCAAGCGAGCTCTCCGGTCCCGGTCGCTTGGCGGGCCGGACCGAACAGAAGCACGGTCACGCTCTCGCGGGCCATGGGTCGGGCAAGGGGGGCTCGTGGCCTTAGGTTTACCTTGTCGAACGCGGGCTTCATAACCGATTAATACGAACGTCCGATAGAACGACGTGATGACGGAGATCGCCGTCCGCTCGGGGGGCCAAGCCGGGGACGGGATCGCCTCCATCGGGGAAGCGATCGCCCGCGGCTACTCCCGGATGGGGCTGCACGTCTTCGGGTTCAACGCCTATCAGTCGGTGATCCGGGGCGGCCACGTTTGGTACCAGGCTCGCACGGGCGACGCCCGCCCGTACTCCCAGGGGGACGGCGCGGACGTACTCTACGCGCTCGACAAACAGACCGTCGATGTCCACGCTGCCTCGTTGCGGCCCGGCGGCACGCTCGTCTACGACAAGGAGAAGTTCGAGGTCGGGGATCTCCCTGCCGGCGTCACGGCTCTTTCCGTACCCACGCTCGAAATCGCACGGAAGTACACGAGCCAGTCCATCCTTCAGAATGCGGCGGGTTTGGGCGCCGCCGCCTTCCTGGGGGGAATACCGCTCGACATCCTCCACCAGGTTCTGGCGGATTCCTTCGGACGGAAAGCGGGGGACGTCGTCACCTGGAACCTCGGCGCGAGCGCTGCGGGCTACGAGTTCGCCTCGAAGAACGCGAGGGTCCACCCTCACGCGCCGAAGAAGGCCGGTGCGCCCAAGCTTCTCATGAACGGCAACCAGGCGATCGCGCTGGGGGCGGCCGCCGCCGGCTGCAAGTTCCTCGCGCAGTATCCGATGACCCCGGCCTCTTCGATCATGCACTGGATGGCGGCCCACGCGACCGAGGTCGGGGTCGTCGTGAAGCAGGCCGAGGACGAGCTCGGCGCGATCAACATGGCGATCGGTGCCTCGTTCGGCGGGGTGCGGGCGATGACCGCCACGAGCGGAGGCGGCTTTGCGCTCATGGTGGAGGCGCTCGGGATGGCGGGGATGACCGAGACGCCGGTCGTGGTCGTCGAGTCGCAGCGGTCGGGGCCCTCGACGGGCCTCCCAACCAAGACCGAGCAGGGAGACCTCAACCTCATGCTCGGGGCCGGCCAGAGCGAGTTCCCCCGCGCGATCCTCGCCCCGTCGAACCCGGCAGAAGCCTACCGTGCGATGATCCTTGCCTTCCAGCTCGCCGAGGATTGGCAGACCCCCGTCCTCGTCGCGGCCGACCTCCATCTCTCGGAGAGCCACATGACGGTCGACCGGGACGAGATCGACCTCAACGTCGACGTTCCGTCGCTCTTCACGGTGGATCCGAACGGCCACGACTATAAGCGCTACCAGTACACCGACTCCGGCGTCTCCCCGCGCGCGCTCCCGGGTCAGCCCGGCCTCAATTTCATCGCCGGGTCCGACGAGCACGACGAAAAAGGCCACCTCGTCTCCGACGTGAGGTCCGGAATCCCGGTCTGGGTGGCGGAGCGCCAGCGCATGATGGACAAGCGCATGAAGAAGCTCCACGGCCTCGCCGCCCACTGCGAACCCCCTGCGTTCGAGGGACCCCACGACGCGGACCTCACGTTCGTCGCGTGGGGATCGACGGTGGGCGCGGTCCGCGACGCGATGCCAATGCTCGCGGCCCGGGGGAAGACGACGAACCTCCTTCGCTTCCCGACCGTCTATCCCCTCGACCTTACCACCGTGACCCAGGCGTTCGCGAAGACTCATCGGACCCTGCTCGTCGAAGAGAACTTTTCCGGCCAGTTCGGGCGGCTGTTGCGCGCGGAGACCGGCATCCACGTCACCGACCGACTGCTCAAGTACGATGGGGAACCGTTCTATCCGTACGAGATTGTGTCGCGAGCGATGGAGATGATGAACCGTGGCGGATAGTAGCGCCGCTCGACCGCCGGCCACGATGGGGACTCCGCTACCCGTCGTGGGAAAGTCCGAGATCAAGCCGACCTGGTGCCCGGGGTGCGGCGACTTTGGGGTCGTCGCGGCCGTCGAGAGCGCTTTGAAGCGACTTCAGATCCCGAGCCACAATGTGGTGATCGTTTCGGGGATCGGTTGTTCGTCGAACCTCCCCCACTTCCTCTCATCGTACGGCTTTCACGGGATTCACGGGCGCGTTCTCCCCGTCGCCGAAGGGATCCGGTGGGCGAACCACAGCCTGACCGTCATCGGGACCGGCGGGGACGGCGACGGCTTTGGGATCGGGGTCGGCCACTTCGTCCACGCGATGCGGCGGAACGTCGACCTGACCTACGTGACGATGGACAACCAGATCTACGGACTCACGACCGGGCAAGCGAGCCCGACCTCCACGATGGGGCAGAAGACCAAGTCGACGCCCCGCGGAGTGATCGAGAACCCGATCGACCCGATCGCGCTCGCCCTTGCCTCGGGCGCGACGTACGTCTCTCGAGGCTTCTCGGGCGACGTGAAACAGCTCACCGACCTGGTCGCGGGCGGCATCCAGCACAAGGGGTTCGCGCTCGTCGACGTCTTCAGCCCGTGCGTCACGTACAACAAGATCAACACGTTCGACTTCTTCCGCCAGCGCGTCTACAAGCTCGAGAGCGCGGGCCACGACCCCTCGAACATTGTCACCGCGTGGCAGCGGGCCCTCGAATGGGGCGACAAGATCCCGGTGGGACTCTTTTACAAGACCGAGAAGCCGACGTATGAGGACTTAGAGGAGGTCCTGGCGCCGGGACCCCTCGTTCTCCAGCCCGCCGGTGTGAAGGGAAAAGAGAGACTCCTCGACGAATTCGTCTAGGGGCGAGCGAGCCGATTCTCCTACCGCTGGGCCGGGCCCTTAGGAGGCCCTGCCGGCCCATCGCTACGTATTTACCGTCCCGCGGCAGCCTCGAGCCGGGCGACCTATCGTGAGCACCTCCGGCGAAGGAGTCCGGGAGGTTACCGTTCTCCCTCAGCCTCGAGGCGGACCACCGATCGTGGTCACTTCCGGCGACCAAGTCCGGGAGGGTCTTTCCAGCGTCACGCGAGGCACGCTCTTCTTGCTCGTTGCCACGCTCTGCTACGTCGGGGTCAACTTCGTCTCGCGGGTCATCGTCATCCGAAGCATCTCGATGTCGGAGTGGAGCGCGTTCTCCCTCGCGCTCGCGCTCGCGGGCGTCATCTCTGCGGTCGGGACGCTCGGGCTTCCGAGCGCGGTCGCGCGCAGCCTCCCGTACTCGACCTCCGACGCCGAGCGCCGCTCGATGGTCCGGGGGTCCCTATGGATCGCGGGGGCTTCGGGACTCGTCGGTACGGTCGCGTTGTTCCTCTCCGCTCCGGCGATCGGCACGGCGCTCGGGTCGGCGAGCCTCCCGGCGTCCGAGCTGACTCTCGCCCTCCAACTGTTCTCGGTGACCATCGCCACGGGGGTCATCAGCACCGTCATCGCGTCGATCTTCCAGGGGTACGAGGACGTCACGCCCAACGCACTCTTCCTCCAGATCCTCCAGCCCACGCTCTTCGTGGTGTTCTTAGTCGGGGTAGTCGTCCAGCCTCCGCATCACGTCAGCTACGTCGACGCCCTCGCCACATACGCCGTATCGAACGTTGCCGCATTGGTTCTGGTCGTAGTCTACGCGGCCCGCCGCCTCCCTCGCCGTCTCCCCCCGGGGCCGACGGCCCCCGGGGCCCTTCGCAACCTCCTCCTCTTCGCGGCCCCCCTCTTCGTAGTCGGGCTGATGAGTACGCTCACCGGATCCGGCGATACGCTCGTCCTCGGCATCTACCACTCGGGGGAGGTCGGAACCTACACCGCGTCGCTCACGCTGGCCCGGCTCCTGACGATCGGGGTCTCCGCGGCGTCGTACATCTTCCTCCCCGTCGCGACCAAGTTCATCCGACGCAACGATGCGAACGCCGTCGAACTTACGTTCACGACCGTCACGAAGTGGATGATCCTCTTCTCGCTCCCGCTGTTCGTCCTCTTCTTCTTCCTTCCGACCGAGTCGCTCGGGTTCGTCTACGGCTCATCGTACACGTTGATCACGGTCCCCCTCGATATCACGGTCCTCGGCGCGTTCGTCACGACGCTGCTCGGACCCGGCCCGACCACCCAAGTCGCGTACGGACGGATCCGGCTCCTCGCGTACAACGCGGTCGTAGCCGGCCTCCTTAACGTCGGGATCGCGTTCCTGCTGGTACCAGCGCACGGCTATGTCGGAGCCGCGATCGCCTGGGCCAGCGCCAACGCCGCGTACTCGGCCCTATCGATCTTCGAGCTCGCGGTCATGGACCGGATCCACCCGTTCCGGCCCCACTTCGTCGTGCCGCTCGCCGCGACCGGACTCCCGTTGGCGCTCCTATTTTCTATCTACCGCCCGCGGTTCCCGTGGTGGAGCCTCCCTCCGATTGGCCTCGCGATCGCGGGGCTGTTCGTGCTCGTGATCCTTCTGACCCGGAGCATCGACGTGGGGGACGCGATGTTGCTCGATGCGCTCGAGCGGATGGTCGGCCGTCCCATCCTCTTCCTCCGCCGCCTCGGACGTCTCGCCCTCCGCCGACGACCCGCGCTCTGAGGGAGACGCGAAGCCCGCGGAACCCCCCGCATCCCCGACGGGGTCCTCGAGGGGGAGGACGCCTCCCCCCGAGGGCATCGACCTCGGCCGTGGCGAGGGGCGGTAGAGAACCCCCTGCGATCGAACAGCGCTCCTTAAGAAGGCGCGCCGGGTTTTCCGGACCGATGACCGTTCCGCTCCCTTCGTCGCACGAAGAACGGCTCCTCGAGGAGCTCCATCAGGCCCTCCGCCGGGCGAGCGAACGGCCGGCCGGTATCGAGGTCGGCATCGAACTCTCGATCGCGCTCGGTCGGCGGCGCCCTGCGGTCTCCTGCGGGGGCTGTGAGACCCCGTTGGAGTTCGAGGGGATCCCCGCTCGCACGAACGCCCATCTCGAGGTGCCGTTCCGTCTAATCTTCTCGGGCGGGGGCGGGTCCTAAAAACCTCGGGCCCTCCGGTGCTGGGGTCCTTTGGCGTCATGACCTTCTCGCTGGTCGGGACCCTCGTCGTCGCGATCACGACGGTGTTGAGAACGATCGGACTTCCCGGTCTCATCGCCCTCATGGCCATCGAGAGTTTCGGGATCCCCCCGCTTCCGAGCGAGGTCATCCTGCCGTTCACGGGGTTCCTCGTCGCCGAAGGAACGTTCGGGTTCGTTCCCGCAGTCCTCGCCGCCGTCGCGGGTGGGCTCATCGGAGCCTACGCCGCCTACGCGGTCGGTCGCTGGTGGCGGCATCGGATCACGGGCCTCGGCGTCGGGCAACTCCGCCTCGACCCTAGTCGCCTCGAGCGGATGGACCGCTTCTTCGCCCGGCGCGGCGAGATCACGGTCACCCTGGCTCGTCTCGTTCCGGTCGTTCGGGCCTACGTAAGCTATCCGGCCGGTACCGCGCGGATGGAGCCCCTGCGGTTCGGCGTCTTCACGACCGTGGGGTCGCTACCGTTCGCTGTCGGGCTCATCTACGCGGGAGTGGTTCTCGGCTCCCACTGGTCGATTGTCGCCCGGGAATTCGGTCTTCTCGACCTTGCCCTGTATGCTCTCCTCGTCGCCGGGGTGGTCTATGTCGCGCTCGTCGCCGCGGGAAAGATCCGGCCGAAGTTCCTCCATCCGCCGACCTCACCCAGCTCCTCGGGGCCGCCGGAGGTCCCGCCGAGGGAGCTCCCCCCACCCTCCTAGAAACTCTTCACCCGGAAGGTCGCACGAGGCGCGTCCCCGGCGAGGGCACGGGCGCGAACTCCGGTCGGACGACCCGGCCCACGGGTCGCCCCACGTACTCCCCGCCCAGGACGATCGCCTGCCCATCCCGATAGTGTTCCCGGGGAAAGATCCCTTCCCATCCCTCAAAGGCCGTCCAACCGCAGGGGGCGTGAAGCCGGCGAGCCGAGATCGTGGTCCGCGCCCGGAAGTCGACGACGAGGAAGTTCGCTCGGTGCCCCGGGGCGAGGCGTCCCAACGGCTGGCCGAGCCACCGAGCGGGGCGGTCACACGCGGCGGCCACCAGGGTCGAGAGGGGGAGGTCGCCCGACCGGACTCGGGCCAGGAAGAGGGGGAGCATCGTCTCGACGCCGGGCATACCGCTCGGAGCGCGGGCGAAGTCGACCTCCTTCGCCGTTCCCGAGTGGGGAGCGTGGTCGCTGGCGAGAGACGGGACCTCTCCCCGACAGAACGCCTCCCAGAGGGCAGCCCGGTCGCGCTCGGACCGGAGCGGGGGATTCACCTTCCATGCCGCGCTCTTCCCCGAGCGCTCCGAGAGGAGGAGGTGGTGAGGGGTCGCCTCGAACGATAGGCCGGCCTCGCGCAACCGCGTGACGCTCGCCGCCTCGGTGACGTGCGCGACGTGGAGTCGGAGCGCACGCGGTGCGCTCACGAGCGGGAGAAGCGCCGCCGCTTCCGCGGCCGGAGGCCTCTCAACGTTCCAGTCCGGAGGCGCCTTCGCGTCCATTCCCTGTCGGAATTGACGCGGGTCTTCCGCGTGCACCGAGACGGGTAGGCGAAGCGGCGCTAGGCGGTCGAGCAGGGAGGGGACCTCGTTCAGCGACGGGACGTCGGCGATCCCCGTGGTCGGGGAGAGATAGATCTTGAACCCCCCGGCGTGCCGGGCGAGCCCGTCCAGGCTTCCCGGTCTCGTGGGGCTCGCATAGAGGAGGACGTCGACGGCGGCGCGACCGTTAACGATGCTCTCCTTATCCTCGAGGACCTCGACGTCGGTGACGGGCGGCTCGGTGTTGGGCATCTCTCCCACCAGCGTGACGCCGCCCAACGCGGCCTCGACCGTGCCGGTCGCGAGGTTCTCCGTTTTCGTGTCGGGTCCGGGCTCGCGCAGATGCACGTGGAGGTCGGTGGCCGCGGGAAGGATCACCGCGTCCCCTACGTCGTGGCGAGGAGCGCCTCGGCGAATTCGCCCGAGCGATTGAATCCTCCCGTCCTCATCTACGGCGAACTCGACCGCCTGAAGCGTTCCACGGACGAACGCCCGTCCGGCGAGGATCAGGGCGGGCGGTCCGGATCCGGGGGCCTCGTTCTCGGTCGACCTTAGCCGAGGGGGAGGCGCCATCCTCCCTCGGCACACGTCGGCTCATTTAGAGTCGTCTCCTTTCGGCGGCCGCAGTCTATTTCTCTCGGAGGCTCTCGGCCCTCCCAGAGGGACCGGATGGCGAAGCCAACATCCCGGATGTACGCGGAAAGCGGCGTCGACGTGGGAGCCCGCGCGGTCGCCCTTGAGGCGCTCCTGACCGCTGCACGGTACCGTCCTCCACCGAGCCACGGCCGGCCCATCGATCTCCCGGGCCATTTCGCCGGGCTCGTGCGGATCGGTCGTGAGACGCTCGCCGTCACGACCGACACGGTCGGGACCAAGGTCCTCCTTGCCGAGGCGATGGGGCGCTGGGAGGAGGTGGGTGAGGATCTGGTCGGGGTCAACGTGAACGACCTCGCGGCGGTGGGTGCGAGGCCGGCGGGCCTCGTCGACACGATCCTCTGCGCAGAGAGCGATGTCGCGCGCTTCCGTTCGATCGGGCGCGGGCTCGGCCGCGGCTTACGCGCCGCCCGGTGCGCTCTCTTGGGGGGCGAGACCGCGCTTGTCCGCGAGCTCGTTCATGGGATCGACCTCGGGGCCACGGCGATCGGATTCTTCCCGAGGGGACGTCGCCCCATCACGGGCCGTCGCGTCCGACCCGGTGATCTCATCCTGGGCGTGCCCTCGAGCGGGTTCCACGCGAACGGGTTCACGCTCATCCGGCGACTGCTACGCGAGGGCTCCGTCGATCTCGACCGTCCTCGCCCGGAGGCTCACATGCCGGTCGGGGTCGAGCTCCTCCGTCCGACCCGGATCTACTCCGGGATCGCGGACGCGCTTGCCGACCGTCCGGAGGTGCACGGGTTCGCCCACCTCTCGGGCGGAGGGGTTCGGAACCTCGCCCGGCTCAACCCCAGTGTCGCGTTTACCCTCGATCGCTGGCCCGAGGTACCGCCGATCTTCTCGTGGGTTCAATCGCTCGGACCGATTTCGGATCGAGAAATGTTCGAGACGTTCAATATGGGGATCGGGTTCGCGATCGTCGTCGCGCCTCGCGGGCTGGCGGAGCTGCGTCGTCGTCTAGCACGGGCCGGCGCGGGCGACGCGGTAGAGATCGGGCGGGCCGAGCAAGGCCGGGGCGTGAGGGTGCCGGCGCACGACCTCACCTACGAAGGATACGCCTGACCGATCCGAGCTCCCGACCGTTCACCAAACGGTTATGGAGAACCAGCCCTCCCGCTCGGCGTGGTACGGGCCTTGTCCTCCCGGACCTTGGCGGTCGGGCTTTCGCTCACGGCAGCGTTCCTCTGGGCGACGTACTACCTCTTCGTGCTCTGGGCGACTCCGGGGGCCCGTCCCTCCGCGGTCCTTCTCTACCCGTTCCTCGTGGGGGGGTTGGGGTACACCGGCTGGACGGTCGCGCTCGGCCACGGCCGAGCGTTCCTCACGCTCTGGAAGAGCCCGGCCGCCTATCTTCGCACGGGCCTCCTCGTCGCCATGCAGTTCGGGGTC
>JASHWY010000041.1 GCA_030043835.1 Thermoplasmata archaeon | reverse complement strand
ACCTCAAGGTGACCACGATCTTGACGGTGGAGTCTCCCCTTGAGGACGTCGATACGGCCGAGAGGATGCTCGCTCGGGGCGAGATTCGGCTCTTCCGATGGGAGCTCGACGGTCAGACGGTCCGTGCGATCGGCGTCGAGAAGTTCCGGGGGAGCTCCCACGACGTCCGACTGCACCCGTACCGGATTGGCTTCCAGGGAATCGACATCAACCTCTTGGTCACAATCTCCCGGGACACCCGCCAGATCGTGGAGCCGGTGCCCCTGGTTCGGCCCGCCCCAGCCCCTCCACCGCCGGTCTCGCCGCTCGAATCGCTCGAGGAGAACGTTCGGGATTTCGTGCTGGTCGGGGCCCGGCTCACCCCCGTTCGCGAGGCGCTCCAAGCTGCGCGGTCGGCCACCGCGGTCGGGGACCGGGCTGCTACAGAGACCCATCTCGCCCGGGCAACCTCCCTCACGGTGGACCTCGCGGCATCGCTGCGTAGCGATGCGGAGGCTGCGGTCCCGATCGCACCGGGGGCGGCGGAGGCGTACCGTCGGATCCGTGCCCGGGCCGAGGCGATCCGCGTTGGGCTGCCTCCGACCCGTCTTCCGGACCCGCCGGCACTCAAGCTTGAGCTGGACCAGTTGCTGGCCCTCATCCCCCCGGACGTGGCCCCTCGACCCGCCGAGACCCCGCGAGTCCCACCGGCTCCGGCCCCAGCCGTCGTTTCGAAACCCGTGGCGGAATCCCGTGCCCCGCCACCGGTAGCGGTGGCTCCCCCGCTAGCCGCCCGACCGAGTTCGGAGCGGGGCGTGGTACCGACACTCGCCGTGAGGTCGGGCGACGTCCCCGGCCCTCCCTCTCCCGTCGAGCCGGGGCCCTTGTCCCCAGCCGCGCCGGATCCCTTCCTGGCCCCATCGGCCCCTCCTCCCCCACTGCCGAGCGCCCCCCACCGCCCCCTCCTCCGCCTCCCCCGCCGCCTCCCCCACCGCCGCCCGAGGCGGCTGCTCCCGGCCCCCCCCCGAAGCCCGAGGCGATGGCTCTGCCGCCTCGGCCGAGCTTCACGGTTCGGGTCGCGCCTCGGCCGGAGCCGCCGCCTTTGCCGACCGCGCCGCTCCCCGCAGCGCTGATTCCGATCCCCCACACGGCGGCGCCCGCGGTTCGGGGCTCGTTCCGGGGAGCCGCTCCGCCACCCGAACGGCCCGCCCCCGCGTCCACCCCCGCGCCCGAGCCGGCTCCGCCCGCTCGACGCCGAAAACGATCGTCGACGCCGAAACGGCGCTCGCTCCCCCGTGCGGAGCCTCCCAAGGGGATTCCCGAGGTGACCACGCCCCCGGTCGTCGAGCCTGCGACTCGGGTCGGTACGGGAGGGGAAGCCCATCCCCCAGTTCCGGCCGCAACGACTTCGGCCCCGGTTCCGTCGACGCCCGGGATCTACGAGGCGTCCCTGGTGACGAAGCCCAAACGTCGCGCGCCGCGTAAGCGGAAGGCCCCGCCGGTCGTGAGCGCCACTCCGGGGGAGATCCCTACGGAGGACCTCGGCGCACCTCCCACGCCCGCGCCGTCCTCCAACCCGGAAAGCTCTCCGGAGGCCCCGAAATGACGCCGGAGGAGGTGGTCGAGGAACGCGTTCCGACCGGAATCCCCGGGCTCGACCGGATGCTGGGCGGCGGGCTCCTCGCGCACCGCCCCTACCTCGTCACCGGCAGCACGGGGAGCGGAAAGAGCCTGCTGGGACTCACGTTCCTTTTGGAAGGGATTCGGCGCGGTGAAGAGGTGCTGCTCGTCGCCGTCGACGAGCCTCCCAGCGAGATCCTCGAGAATGTGCGGGCGTTCGGCTGGGACCTCTCTTCGGTGCAGACGCTCGAGGCGAATCCGGGAACGCACTCGATCCGGCGGAACATCGCCGTCCAGGAGATCCGAACCATGACCGATCTCAAGGCCATGCGGGACATCTCGCAGGAGTCTCGCAAGCTCACCGAGGTCGAGGACCTCTCGATTCAGTCGATCCAGCTCAAGCTTCGTCAGCAGATGGCGGGTAAGCCGTTTACCCGAGTCCTGGTCGACTCGATCACCTCGATCCGTCGTTTCGCGATCAAAACCTCCACCGACTCGCAGGCCGAACGGACCGAGATCCAGTCGCTTTTGCGGTTCCTCTCGGAGCAGGGGGCGACGTCGTTGATCACCGCCACGCCCGGGAACCCCGGGATCCTTACCCCCGAAGAGATCCTGACGCGAGGGGAGATCCTGCTCACGAGGAAGTGGATCGGTGACCGGTCGGTGCGCCAGATCAAGATCGTTCGCATGCGGGGGTGCGCCCACGACCCGGAACGCCGACCGTTCGTCATCGGACCTCAGGGAATCGTGGTCGGCTAAGCGTTGGGACGAGCGAAGCACGTCAGCGCCGAGCGGGCTACGTCGCGCGGATCCGAGTCCTTGCGCCGTTTGGGACGTGTCTTCGGCGGTCGAGCGAGATCGGTGCCTCTTCGCGACTGAGGCGGCTGTCGCCGATTTCGGATGCGTAGGTTCCCGAGGCGAGCCGGTCTCGCACGCGGCCTCGCTATGACCCGGCCCTTACGGGAGGATGTTGGGGTCGCGTGCGAGCCAACGCTGAGCGCGGGAGCGCGCCGTTGGCACAACGTAGACGCTCACCGCGCATTCGGCCGGGGGGCGCGCCACGAGCTCGTGCCACGCGCTGCGCCCGCGGAACGGGAATCGAATCTTTCCCCCGTCGCCAACGAGCCCGACGAGAGCCCAATTGTCCGCGGGGTCCCTCCGGGGCTCGAGGCCGGCGAGGTCGATCAACGCGCCTCCCGGAGTGGCTCCCACGTGCTTCGCGATATCGTCCTCGAGCGCACGGCGCTCTGCCGGCTTACGGAGAAGCCGGTGCCAGCGACTGGATGGACTCACCGTGGGCCACCCGTGCGCTCGCTTGAACAGGCGACGCTCCTTGAGCGCGTCGACGAGCTCCGAGCTCACGCCGCCTCGAGCCTTGAGCGCGACGAGAAGCTCGCCGTCGGTGAGCGCAAAGAGCGGCGCGGCCCCCTCGGGATAGCCCTCCTGTCGTTCGAACGCCGCTTGGGCCATCATCTCGGCGGCCCGGACGGT
>JASHWY010000040.1 GCA_030043835.1 Thermoplasmata archaeon | reverse complement strand
TCGCGAAGACGAAGGAGGCGCTCGAGCGGGAGGGGACCCCGTTCCGCGGGATCCTCTACGGCGGCTTCATGCTCACAGCAACCGGACCCAAGCTCCTCGAGTTCAACGCCCGGTTCGGGGACCCCGAAGGGATCAACGCGCTCGCGCTCTACGAGGAAGGCGACTTCGCCGAGCTCCTCCTCGGCGTCGCGACGGGCCGCGTCGACCCCAATCTCGTGAGCTTCCGCCTCCGGTCGACGGTCGTCAAGTACCTCGTTCCGCCGGGGTACGGCGACCGACCGAAGCCGGGAGGCCTCCTCTTCCTCGACTCCGAGGCGATCGAGGCGACCGGGGTCCGCATCTACTACGGGAGCGTCGAGGCCGCGGGGCCCGGGACCGTGAAGCTCGGCTCGTCGCGCGGGGTCGCGCTCGTCGGCGAAGCGAGCGCGATCCACGAGGCGAGTACCCGCGTCGAGGCGGCGCTCAAGTTCGTGAAGGGCGACTACTACGTCCGGCACGATATCGGCACCCAGGACGACCTCACCCGCCGTTGGGAGCACATGCGCCAGCTACGGGCTCCCGGCGCGAAGCCGTCCCCCATCCCACTCAGCGTCGCTCCGCCCGACGCGCCCCCCTCGAGCGCCGCGCCCCCCGAGCGGCTGATCGGCTGACCGGCCCGCCCAAGCGTCAAATACCGCGCGCCCGGTGAAGAGGTTCTCTCATGTTCTGCCCCAACTGTAAGCGCCTCATGCGCCCCGACCGCTCGACCGGCGTTTGGCGGTGCAGCGCGTGCGGCACGACGGTCCCCTTGGGACGCGGCATCGAGGTCGGCCGATCGACCCCGAAGGCCCGATCGGTCGCGGTCGTCGACCAAAAGGTCGTGACGCTCCCGAAGACGGAGGAGCTCTGCCCAAAGTGCGGGAACGGCGAAGCGTACTGGGTCCTTCGACAGACTCGGGGATCCGACGAGCCCGAGACCCGCATCTTCGAGTGCACGAAGTGCGGCGCCAAGTGGCGGGAATACCAGTGATGGAAGCTTCGTTCGACACGGTCGCGCGGGCGTTCGAGCCGGGCGCGGTCGGGACGACCGTTCGGCTCCATGGATGGGTGCTTAGGTCCCGCTCATCGGGAGGGATCCTGTTCCTCGTTCTGCGCGACCGGACCGGATCGGTCCAGGTCACGGGAAGGAAGGACGTCCTCGGCGCTGAGGCGTTCGACGCGGCGGAGCACGTCCAGAACGAGGGCTCGGTGTCCGTCGAGGGGACCGTCGCCGAGGACCCCCGCGCCCCCGGCGGATGCGAAGTCCGTGCGAGCCGCATCCACGTGATCGACGCGGGCCTACCGTTCCCCATCTGGTCGGGCCAGACCGAGGAGTTCCTCCTCGACAAGCGCCACCTCACGATCCGCTCGCAGGAGTTCGTGACGATCTTCCGTCTCAAGGCGGAGCTCCTTCGCGCATTTCGGGAGTTCTTCGACGCCGAGGACGTTCTCGAGACGACGCCTCCCATCCTGACGGGAAACGCGGCGGAGGGCGGAGCGGAGGCGTTCGAGATCGACTACTTCGGGCAGCCGGGGTACCTATCGCAGACCGCGCAGCTCTACCTCGAGGCGCTCCTCTTCCCGAACGAGCGGGTCTACGCCCTGACCCCGTCGTTTAGGGCCGAGAAGTCTCGGACGCCCCGCCACATCACCGAATTCCAGAACCTAGAGGTCGAGCTCGCCTGGTGCGACCTCGATGGCCTGCTCACGTTCATCGAGCGGATGTTCGTCTCCGTGGTCCACACCGTCGCCGACCGCCGTCCCAAAGAACTCGCGTCGCTCGGCCGTCCGCCCGAGGAGCTGCGCGCGATCGCCGCGCCGTTCCCGCGACTGACGTATGGGAAGGCGATCGACCGGCTCAAGGCCGCCGGGTTCTCGGTCTCGTGGGGGAGCGACCTCGGGGCGGCCGAGGAACGCGCGCTCACCTTGGAGTCGAACGTTCCTCTCTTCCTCACCCACTTTCCGAGGGAGCTCAAGGCGTTCTACATGCTCCGCTCGCCGAACGACCCGCGGACCGTCGAGGCCGCCGACCTCCTCGGACCGGAGGGCTACGGGGAGATCGTAGGAGCGTCGTGCCGCGAGACCGACGTCGACCGACTCGTCGCGCGCCTCAAGGAGATGGGAGTCGATCCGGCGGGGTACGAGTGGTACCTCGACCTCCGTCGGCACGGGAGCGTGCCGCACGCCGGCTTCGGCCTGGGCATCGAGCGGATGCTTCGGTGGATGCTTCGGCGCGAGCACATCCGGGACACGACGCCGTTCCCCCGGACGCCCTCCCGGCACACCCCGTAGCTCGCACTCTCGAGCAAAAGGCCCCGCGAACGGCAAGTCTTTAGAAGAAAGGCGCCTCTCGTTGCATCGCTCCCGGGCCGGAGTTTCGAAGCGCGGTGGCAGAACACGAATCGGACCGAGGAGCGAATCCTACGAGCGCCGTCAACGAGAAGGTAGCCCGTCCCGCGCCGCCGGTCGTGAGCGTCGAGCGCATCACGCACCAGGACGTGGTGGCGATCTGCGCGCTCTACAAGAAGGTCTGGGAGCACGAGGCGACGGGACTCCCGAGCGAGCTGCTGAAAGCATGGCAGCCGACCCCGCTCGAGTTCACGAGCTGGATGGAGGGGGTCACGTACTTCGCCGCGCGTCGGGAGGGGAAGCTCATCGGGGTCATCGGGTGCGAGATCCAGCGCGGGGCCTGCCGCCTCGTCCAACTCGCGGTCGACCCGGACGTGCGCCGCCAGGGAACAGCGACCGCGCTCGTCGCGGCGTCCATCGAATGGGCGCGGCACGCGAACGCCCCGGTCGTTTGGGGCGACGCGCTCGCTCGGTTCACGGCCGCGGCGGCGCTCTTAAAGCATTTGGGGTTCGCCGAGTGCGGCGTCCTCCACAAGCACGAGTGGAACGAGGACGTCCGGCTCTTTGAACGGTTGATCTAGGACCCTTCCGCCGGTCCGCGCGCCCGTTCGAGGGCCCGGCTCGGGCGGTTCGTGGGCGTGCCGTGGCGCTGCTGAAGCGCCCGGAGCCGCCGAAGCCCCTCCTCGGCACGCCCCTTGAAGAACTCGCGCGCGCCTTGGGCGAGCTCCATCGCCTCGAGCTCCGTCGCGATCCCGTGGGTCCGCTCTTCGATGAGGTAGTCCCCGTACTCGGAAACGTACCGGGGAAGTCCGGCCTTGAGCCGGTTCACGGCTTGGAGCTTGAGCGCGCGGGTCTGCTGTTTCAAGGAGGCGAGTTTACCGGCTCTGAGCTCGGTCTCGAGATCCTCCGCCACCTCGGCGGGGTCCTGCGGGGGCTCGATCCCGAGCGCCGACATGTCTTTCAAGAGCGCAACGACCCGTTCGAGTTCCTCCCGCGCCTGGTCCAAGTGCCGCTCCTTGAGCGAGATCACTCGGTCGACCTGATGGAACGTCGCGAGCGCCTGCGCTACGTCGCCGGTGCGGGCCGCGTGGAGCGCGTCCTCGATCTGGTCCCGCTCGAGCCGGCTGTCCACGGCGTACGCCTCGAGTCGGGCGAGCCGCGACTTCGTCCCCTTCTCCCACTCCTCGAACGCCGCGACGATCCGTTTCTGAGCGATCCGCTCGATACCGCGCACGACCTCGGTCCACGGCTCGGGGTTCGGAGCGGCGCGGGCCGCGTCCTCGGCCCAGGCGGGAAGCCTCGGCATCTCGACGCCCAGCGGCTGCGCCGCGTCGGCCCACTGCGCGATGCGGGCGAGACGACGGGTGAGTTCGATCGCGAACGGATTGTCCTTGGGTGGTCCCGGCTTGCGCGATGCCGGGCGGCGGGCCCCGGACGTGCGCCCGGAGGGAGCCGAGCCGGGGGAGGCGCGCAAGGCTCCGGGGTCCACGGCCCCATGGCACTCTGGGCAGACGAGGACGTCCGGGGCGAGCGGCGCCCCGCAGTGGGGACAGGAAGAACCACCGGCCATCGGTCCTCGTGAGGGGTATGCAGGGGGTGAGATTTGAACTCACGAACTCCTACGAGACCAGGACCTCAACCTGGCGCCTTTGACCAAGCTGGGCCACCCCTGCACGGCGTCCCGCGATGGCGGGGCGTGGCCGATAACCTTTGCGAACGCGCTCCGTCTCCCGAAATCGGTACGGGTCGCCTCCCGCAAAAAGCCTTGTACCGACGCGCCGTCTCCGCCGTTCCATGGCGGAGGGCGGGAGCCACGGGGCGACGGTGTTCATCGGACAGAAGCCGACGATGACCTATGTCTTCCAGGTCGTGACCCAGCTCAACTCGGGCGCCGGACCGGTCGTCGTCAAAGCCCGGGGAAACGCGATTGGGAAGGCCGTCGACGTAGTCGAGGTCGTGCGACGCCGGTTCTTAGAGGGGCAGGTCGAGCTGGGCCGGATCTCGATCGAGACCGAACGACTCGTGAACCGCGAAGGCCGGGACGCGAACGTCTCCTCGATCGCGATCCCGCTCACCCGGACGGGCCCGCCCCCGGGGGCGGAGCCGGAGCCGGGGGCGTAGCCGCCCGGACGACCCACGTTCCGGCGAGCACGTCGCCCAGACGCTGGCGCTCGCTCGTGAGCGCGATCACGAGGACCCCCAGCGAGCCCAGGAGCGCGATCCCGCCGGCGACGAACCCGAGCGTGGCGGCGAACGCGAGGAGGCCCCCAGGAAGGGAGATCCCGACGAGGGTCACTCTCGCGACGCCGCTCGGTTTCAAGAGGAAGGCGATCGCGACCGGGATGCCGATCCCGACGAGCGTGAGCGGCGGCAGCAAGGAGACGTTCCGGAGGAGAAAGCTCAGGAAACCGGGTCGACCGAGGGTTCGATCACGGACCTCCAGGTTCACCGCGCGCTTCCCGAGGGTCGTGCCGGTCAAGGTCTCGGCGAGGACGAGGTAGAGGAAGGCGAGCGCGATGAACCCGTAGGCGGCCGCGGTGAACCCAACGTTCCCGACGACCGACGTGAGGCTACCGGGGATCGCGAGCACGATCGCCGACCACACGATGACGGCGGGGAGGCCCACCACGAGGAGGTCGATCCCGAAACCGACCGCCCGCCGGCCGGGGGAGCCGAACCGCGGAGCGCCCAGTTCCTGGCCCACCTGGACGAGCCAGCGGGCGGTGAGCCAGCCCCGGTAGCCCTCTGCCCCGTCGGTGACGCCGGCCCGGGCGGCGGCCGCGAGGTTCGCGTCGTCGCTGACGATCCAGCCCGGCACCGGGAGTCCCTGCCAGGGCCGGTCGGCCGGTGGAGGGGGAACGCCGAGAAGCCGGCCCGCCTGCAGCGCGGCGTCGCGCGACGCTTGGGAGGAGTCGACGAGCGATTCTGCGATCCGCCGGTCGGTCCCGAAGCGGAACGCCCGGACGAGACGGGCCGTCGGGGTGAGGGGAGGCTCGGGGGTAGGGCCACCGACCGGCGTGACGCCGCGTCGAAGGAGCCGGTGGGTCGCGTACGCCGAGAGTAGGCCGAGGAGGCCGGAGAGGTAGACCAAGTCGAGGACCCCGGCGCCCCCGATCGTGTAGAGCCCGGCCGGTCCGCCGTTGTAGAGCGGAGGTTGACGAAGAACGTCGGCCCCGATCACCACGCCCAGCGTCGACGCGGAGAATGCCACGGGGAGCGCCAACCCCTCGCTCCCGGGGAAGACCCGCGACGCAGAGGCCACCGCCACGATCCCGGCCCCGATGGGCGGCAGAAGGTAGGTCGGGAAGTTCTCCGCGATACCGACCCCTGGGATCGAGATGGACGCGGCGAACGTTACGGCGACGACCGCCGCCGTGAGGGTGAAGAGGAAGCCGAGCCGTAGCGCGACCCCTCCCCGCGTGAGACTCCATGCGACGGCCAACGCTGCCGCGAGGACCGATACGAGAGCGACTCCCACGTCCTGACCACCTCCGAAGGGGATCCGGAGGGCCGCCGACAGGGCCGACGCGATCGGGTCCGCGAACGGAAGGACGAGGGCGAGGAGCACCGCCGCGAGCGCGATGAGCGCCGCCATGAAGAGCGCGAACGACCGGCCCCAGGGTGGGGCGAACTTCTCGAAGGCGAGGGCGACCACGAACAAGGGGAACACCGCTCCCGCGAAGCTGATCGCGAGCCAGTCGTCCGTCACGGGGGCGAGCGGGAGGAGGGTGAGCGAGGCGAGCAGCGAGCCCGGCAAGAGGAGCCAGAACGTCTTCCGGCCGAATCCGACGCTCCGTGCGAACGCATCGTGCTCGAACG
>JASHWY010000039.1 GCA_030043835.1 Thermoplasmata archaeon | reverse complement strand
TGAGGGCGATCGCGAAATCGGCGGAGGAGGTCACGGCGAGAAGGCCGCCCAGGCTCGAACCCAAAGCGAACACCTTCGGGTTCCGAGCCTTCATCCACCGCACGGCACCCCGAGCCTCCTCGGCGACGTGTTCATCAAACGGCGCGGGATGCTCTCCGTGGCCCCGCAGGTCGGGGATCAGGGTGGGAAAGCCCTTCTCGGCTAGCGCGAGCGCGATCCCGGCGGCTTTGAACTTGGAGCTGGCAAAGCCGTGAAACCAGACGAGACCCGGGGACGACACTTCCTCGGTCCTCCTCACGTAGAGGGCCGGGATCAGCGAGCCGTCCGAAGCCAAGAGGTCCGTGGGACGACTGAGGATCAACCCGCGTTTCGGCTCCCGTTTCGGGCGGGTCACGGCAACCCACCTCGAGGGACGTCCGATATAAGACCTAGTAATGGCGACCCATCTCGGCGGCTCGCGAGGCGCTGGGGCTTGCGCCTCCCTCCCCTGCGACCCTAGGTGGCCGGTCGCGCGCCCGCGGGGCACCCGAAGGATGCGTTCCAATCAGGCTCGGTGAGTGCGTTCGTCCCGACCGACGAGGGTCCTCGCGGAATCTCTCCTGCCTATGGGGCGCGTTTCCCTCTCACTTCCTCGTACTTGGCCGGGAAGGTCCCCTCGAACCTCAGATACGAAGGGATGGGGTAGCGAATGCCGGCTTTGTGCGTCCCCTGAAGCCCCTCGAGAATCTCGCCGAACTGATGCCTCGGGATGGTGAAGATCATCTCTTCGTCCGACGTCCCCCCGAAGATTCGGTCCCCGTAGCAAGGAAGTACGTACTGGCTCTCTTGGGTCCGAAAGGTCTGCGTCACGACGTCGGCGCAATCGACCGCGCCCGAGGTGGAGGTGGACATCCTCCCGCCTCGCTTCCAAAGGTAAGCAAGAATCAGACGGAGAATCTGGGCCGGATTGCCATAGACCACCGCGGCCTCGGGCTCGTACTCCCGTCGCGAGAGGGGCCCGATCACGTACCCCTCCTGTTCGTGAAGCGAGCATTTCGGTACCTGGTCCGCCGATTTCTTCCCGGCCTCGAGAGAGACGTTGTACATTCCCTCGTAGCTCTGCCCTCGAAGGAAGGCGTCCGTCATCTCATCGAACCCGTGGACCAAGGAAGCGATGGGGCAGGAGATGTCCTCCCCTTTCACGGCCAGCGTCCAACCGTACTTTCGCGCGATCCCGAGAGCCTGGCAGATCGCGACGCGGACCCCCAGGTCGCGGAGCGGGCGTTTGGCCGTCGAAGGGATATCGGTGTCAGAACGGATTCGTCGCACGCCCGCCGGGAACGTCGGAGGTCGAACGTACTTCTGAAGCGCACTATCGAGGGCTAGGACCTCATCCACTTGCGCCATACGCTCGACTGGGCGTCGACCGTATTTGTCCTTGCTGAGGCGAGGAGACCGGCGGGCCGGCTATCGCTCTCGCTCGTCCGGAGTCCTTGAGAACTCGTTCGACGCTCGAGGCCGAGACGGCTCGCGAGCTCACCACCGCAACTCAAGGCGAATTGCCAACGAGCGGACCCGCCGCAGCCCGCGGGCTACGCTGGCTCGAGTTCCGGGAGCTCGGGAATCTCGCCGAACGAGTGGAGCTCAAAGTCCGGCGCGAGGTCGAGCGGGTCGAAGGTGGCCCCCGAGCGGTTAAGCCAGATCGCTCGAAGGCCCGCGGCCTTCGCGCCCAACGCATCGAACGGGTTCGCGGATACCAGGCCGACGTCTTGGAGTCCGAGCTTAAGGCGGCGGGCAGCCAACTCGTACACCGCTTTCGACGGTTTGAACGTACCGACGGATTCCACGCTGATGAGCTCCGAGAAGTACGGTCGGAGTCCCGCATGAGTGGTGCCGGCTTCCAACATCGCCGGATCCCCGTTGCTGAGCACTACGAGAGGAACGCGTCGAGCTCGAAGCTTCTCCAAAGCCGGCCTCACGTCCGCGTACGCCGGGAGCTCGTTCCAACGGGCCACCAACTCGGCTTCCCGGCTCGTGTCCAGCGGAACATGGAACCGGGAGGCCGTCCACCGCAGCGCTCTTCGCGTCACCTCGTTCCACGGGACGTGGCGATTGACGATGGTAAGGAGGAAACTGTACTCCAACTGCTTCGACCGCCACGTGGCCGAAAACGCCGTGGGGTCCGCCGTCACGGCTCTAAGGGGCTCCTCGAGCCGCGTAAAGTCTAACAGCGTGCCGTAGACATCGAACGCAAGGGCCTTCACGGTATCACCGAGCCCGAAAGACCGGAGAAGGTTATACCTGGGGTGCTCCGCAGGGCCCGACGAGTGAAGGAGCTCGCTCCGGGGGACGGGGTATCCGGCTCGGACGGATCCGGCCCGTCCGCTTTCATGTCGGACGTCCGGACGATGGCGGCTCGTCGGCCGGGGAAAAAAATCCTTGGGAGCGGAGATAGCCCAACGCCTCCCGAGCGACACGGTCGATGGTCGCCTCGGCCTCGTCGCCGCGCACTCTCACCATGAGGATCGCGTTCGAGTCCGCCGGTGGCGCGACGACCATCTCCACGTTCTCGAGGCTTAAGCTCCGTACATGACCCGCGATCAGGCCCTTCGGCACGACGATCGTTCCCCTCTCCACCACAAAGCCCCGGTGATGGGCCCCTGGCATTTCGAGGAAGATGAGGAAGATCGCGTAGTGGCTCCCCCGCTCCACGAGCTCACGATGATACGGGGGAGCCGGTTCGCTCACGGGGTCGGAACTCCGTGCGTCACGCGCCGCCTTGATGCCGACTCTCGAACCGCTTTCGAACCTCCTCCGTGAGATTGCTCGAGAACGCCTTTTCGAACTCCGGAATGTCGAGCGCCTCGTCTTGTCGCCCGAGACAGAAGAGGGCGAACCCTTTGCCGACCGCGGCTTCCGGGGAGCCCGGAGCGCTCGCCAATGCTTCGTCAAAGCATTCGAGGCTCTCGGGGAACCGCTCGAGCCGAAGCAAGGTGAATCCTTTCCCCGTGAGGATCGAGGAGCTTCGGACGCCCCGGCACAGGACCGAATCGTAGAGCGCATTCGCCTCATCGAGGCGGCCGAGGTCGCCCAAGCACGACGCTTTCATCTCGAGGCAGTCCTGGTTCGTGGGATCGAGCTCGAGCTCTTTATCGCAGCAGAAGACCGCCTCCGCCAGGAGACCGTTCGCCATCAGCTTGGCCGCGCCGTCCTTCCAGCTCGTCTTCGGCCCCTTGACGCTCCGCAGGGCCTCCTCGTAGACCCCCCGGACGTACGCTCGTCCGCGGGTACGACGCGGCCGTCCGTGCCCGGGGCAAACGAAGTCGATGTCGAGGGTCGAGAGCCTCCGAAGGGACGCAAGGTACGCCGCTAAGCTTCCACCGGCGGCCGGATCGGGCATGGGGAGGGAACCTTCCACGGTCAGTACGGTGTCCCCGGTGAACATCGTTCGGGACTCTCCTTCGTAGAAGCAGACGCTGTCGACCGTGTGCCCGGGGGTGTGCAGCACCTCGATCGAAAGGCCCGCGAGGTCGAGCCGCTCCCCGTCGGCGATGGTGCGGATCGTGCCGCCCTTTTCCCGGACCAAGTTCTGTAGCGTCGCCGGGCCGTCCTCGTGCATCAGCACTTCGAGGGAACCGCGGAGCGACTCGTATCGGTTCAGGAGATCGAGGATTCCGAGGGCGTGATCGTAGTGGCCGTGGGTCAGGGCGATCCGCCGGATCGTGAACGGCGGGTGACCGGCCCGAGCGAGGTCGGTGAAGGCGGTGGAATCGTTCCCCGCGTCGACGAGGACGAGCGGCTCTCCGTCAAGAGCGTACAGGTTGGCCGAGTCGACGTAGCCCTCGAGGTAGAGGATTTTCCGGTGGGACGGCGCGGCCGAGCGGAGGACCTGGGAGAGTTTCCGAAAGCCCACGTGACCGCCCCTAAGGGGGCATGAACTTGATCGAGTACGCGAGCTTCATTTTGTCCTCGGGCCACATCTTCCGGGAAACCTCCTTCGCGGGGTACACCGGCTGGCCCCCCACCCGCTCGATCTCCACTTCGATGAAGTGGAACTCGGTGAGCCCGTACTTCAGAATCACTGCCGCGGGAACGTTGACCGCCATACCGGTCTCTTTCGCGGTCTCCCACTCGAACGCCTCGTTCGGGCTCGCGACCTTCGCTCCGTCGGGTCCGTAGATCTGGAGCAAGGTTCCGCTCACCTTGACGCCCGGCTTGATCGCGTACTCCGTGTAGAGCTCGTCGGGGAGATAGAACCAGAGAGCTCGGGCGCCCGTCTTGAGGTACCCTCGAACGATCACCGGGTCAAAGCCCACGAGAATCGTGCGTTCCACCTCGGGCATGTTAGCCCCCCGGGACCTTTGCGGCACGGAGCTCTTCGATCTGCAGGTCGAGGAACGCCGTGATCCGGCTCAGTTGGGCCGGAGAGATCTCGCCCTCGTCGCGGAGCCTCATAAGGTAGGGGAAGAAGATCTCTTCGACCTCCCTCTGATACTCGCGCACCGCATCCTCGGCGGGCCAGCCGAGGTAACTCTCTTTCCACATGAGAAGACGCTGCTCCATGGCGTAGAGCTCTTGGTTGACAACCGCCTCCCGCAGGTCACTTTCTGGGTTCGAAGGCATAGCACTCCTTGATCACCTCGTTCTCACCGATGCACCAGTAGAAAGGCCAGTGGATCTTCTTGCACCAGCCGATGATGTCGGCCGGAGGTAGCTGGGAATCCTTGATGACCCACTTAAAGTGCTGGCACTTCCAGCAGATGTGATCGGTTTTCTTCTCCGCCTCGAGTACCTTGTTGAGAAACTCCGTCGGGGTCGGCATCGCCTCCGACATGGCCTACCACTCCCCCACTTGGCCTTTCTTGATCCGCTCTTGATACTCCTTCCAGACGTCCGGGGCCGTGTGTTCTAGGTCCCATCGGTAGCCGAAGGAGCCTCCGATGCCGGCTGACGGCGGCTGAGGAGCCCAGCCCCGAACGGGTCGGCCGCGGGTGCTAAACATCACTTTGTCGGCGCGCCCGAGATAGACTTCTCGGGGAAGGCACTCGAACGGTCGTGTCTTCCCGGGAACGCCGGGTCCGTACGCCTCGTAGCCCTTGAGCGGTTTGTCGGCATAGAGGGGTAGGATGTCCGCCTTCGCCCCCTTCTGCTCCGTCGGTCCATCGTACATGAACCCCTGGATCATGTGAATACCGTACACCGTTCCGCACTCCGCACAGCCCACGTTCCCTTTCCAGTTCCAAAAGAAGTACGGGTCGAGGTAGTTCACGGTCCCGCACTTCTGGCACTCAATGATATCGCACATGTCGCGTTGCTTCCCCTCGCGGTCTGCTACCGACGGGCCCTAAGGTCCGTGATACCCGGAGCACCCGTAACGGTTGGTGCGACTTAAACGTAGTGGCGTGGGGAGATCCTCTCGCCTGTCGCGCTCGCTCCGGCTCGCTGTAGCAGAGGACGGCTCAGGTGCCCGACCCAACGGGACCTCGAGTATCAACCGATGAGTTATCCCTATCCGGAAAAATGCCGAGCCGGGGAAGCAGGGGGATGGGAGCGCCGGGGACGGACTTCTCGCGCGATTGGCTCTATCGAAAGATCGTCGAAGACACCCAGACCGCGATCGTCTTTGCCGACCGAGAGGGCGTGGTCAAGTTCTGGAACACCGGCGCCGAGTCGCTGTTCGGCTACGGCAAGGACGAAGCTCTCGGAAAGAGCTTAGACCTGATCGTTCCGGAAAAACACCGCAAAGCGCACTGGGCCGGTTATCATCGGGTCATGGAAACCGGCCACACGGCCTTTGCGAAGGAAACGCTCAAGGTTCCGGCTCTTCGGAAAGATGGCAGCCGGATCTCTCTCGAGTTCACGATTACCATTGTGCGAGACGAAGACGGCCGGACCCTTGGCGTGGCGGCCGTCTTCAACGACGTCACCGAGCGCTGGCAGAAGGAGAAGGCGTTGCGCGAGCGGGTGACGGAGCTCGAGGCGAAACTCAAGAGCTCGACCCCGGGTTAATCGATCGAGAGGATCCACGCCTTCCGGGATTCGAACCCGATGCGGTCATCCCGAAGTCGCCGGAAGAAGCTCGAACCCCGCCTGGACGAAATCGGTGTCGAAACCAAACGCCCGCGGGATTTCTAGCGATTCCATGGTCACGAAGCTGAGGCAATCCGTGAAGCTGCAACGCTTATCCGGCCGCTCCTCCAATCGTCGCCACGCCTCCCAGAATCGATCCGGGGGCGTCCATACGACTTGGATGCTCTCACTTTCCGATAGAACGCGCCGAAACTCTCGGAGAGATTCTCCATCGTCGTGGAGACGGAGGTAGGTCACCGATTCATCCAGGACGTAATCCGTGGTCACCATGCGGCCGTGACGGCCCCGGCGGAGCTCCCCTTGGAACTCGAGGGCGAGCTTGTGAAATCGGTCTCGTTGGTCTAGGAGCGCGATCCACGCCCCCGAGTCCACGAAAATCATGGATGAGCGTAGAGTATCGCGTCGTGCTCGACCGAGGCAGTGGTGCGGGGCCCTCGGCGTTTAATTAATGGAAATGCCGAGAAAATCGGGTCGTTCGGATTCACGCGGTCGGGGAGCAGGTGGGCCCGCAGCGCTTCCCGCGCGACCTGCTTCATGGTCTTACCCTCCTTGCTCGCCCGTTCCCGAAGCAACCGATATTCATCATCGGCCACGGCGGTCTGAACCAGCTTCATGTCCCATGTAGCATGGAAGTTGGACTATATTAGATGTTCCTTAGCGACCTGGGGAGTCCCGGCAAGCTTGGAGGGCTGTCGGGGGATTGCCCGATACGAGCGGGAACGGGCCCGCCGGGATTCGAGGCCGGACTCGACGGAGTGAGACGCTCGATGGGGCCGCGTCGCTTCGGGACGCATTCATTTCGTTCGGACGACGATTCTCGAGCGGGCCCGCCAAAATCCCCGGCCTCGCCGGTCGACCCCCAAACTAGCGTGAAATACCCGCGATCGGGTAGAGCACCATGCTGCCTCGAGCGACTGCAAGCGAGCGTTGGTTGGAACCGCTCCGTGAGAAGATCCGAGAGGTCGACCATTCCCTCATGCGCCTCCTGGCCGAGCGGCGCGACCTCGTGGTCAACATCATGGCGGTCAAGCGTCGTCATGGCCTCCGCCTGATCGACCCAGCCCAGGAGCGACGGGTCCGCGCGAGGGCGCTGGATTGGTCCAACGAACTTGGACTCTCGGCGCCGACAACCCGTCGCCTCTTTCGTCTGGTCGTGGCCGAGTGCAAATCGCAGGCTTTGTCGAGGGGGAAACGCTCGCCAAAGACTCGTCGCCGGGATTCGTAACGAACAGGGGGGCTCGCTGATGCTCCTCCCCTTCGGGTCCGGTACTGCCCCCCCATCTTTCGACCTGCCCTACCACGGAGCGTCGGAGAAGCCCTGCCTGGCGGCGGACGATCGAATCCGTCTCCGGAGAGCCCGTTCGGGGCGAGCACGCTCCACGAAGAGCAGCCTCCCTCGCGTTTCTAACGGCCGATTCTCCTCGAAAAATGGTGCCTTTCCATCTCGAGCAGCCTTTTATCCTCGCCTCGTCATGGATACCGCCTAACAGGAGATCGGTGGCGGTACGTCGGGTCACCCTGCTCGCTCCGGCGGGTAGTCTCAAAGCCGCTCATGCGGCCTTCGCGGAAGGAGCCGATGCGATCTACGTCGGGTTGCGAGGCTGGAGTCGGGGAGGCCAGAAGGGCGAGCTCTCGCGGGACGAGATGAAGGATGTCCTCGAGATCGCGCGAGGCTCTGGGAGGGGGGTGTGGCTCGCCGCCAACATCATTCCAAAGCCGGAGGAGCGGAAGCGGCTCATGGGCCACCTTCGTGCCCTCGTCGCCCTCGGATTGGAGGGAGTGATCGTGAACGACGCAGGATCCTTGCGGGACGTAAGTGAGGCGTTTCCTCAGTTGCTCGTCTCCGCGAGCGTTGGCTGCGGGGCCTTGAACGAGGGGGACGTGCTCTTCTACGAAGCGCTCGGTGCACGAGCGGTGGTGCTGCCCGGATACCTCGATCCCTCGGAGGTCGCCGCGATCAAGGCGAAAACATCGATCCAGGTCGAACTGATGGTGCACATGGTCCAGCAGTTCGTGCAGCTCGGGAAGTGCTTCATGCCGAGCTACTTCCGCCTCCGCCCAAGCCGGACGGAGGACGTCGGGGTTCGCTTAACCGGAAGCGTGAAGCGAGGCGGGGTCGGCGTGTGCTTTTCGATCTGTCAAGAGCCGTGGGACCTCTACTGGGGAGAGCGGAAGATGGATCGACGCCTCTTTCCGGCGCAGCAGGTGAGTCGCCACGGCGACCTCGGGGATTTTCTCGATGCCGGGGTCGACATCGTGAAGCTTCAGGGCCGGAGCCTTCCGCCCGAGATGCTCGCCCCGCTCGTCCGCCGTTACCGTGCTGCCATCGATGCGTGGGAGGACGGGCTCGATCGGCCGGTCGACTCCGAGCCGGCCCCGTTGCCCCCCATGTGGACCGCGGTGGGTCGTTAGTATGAACGATTTCGAGCTCAACACCACGATCTCGAACCTGAAGAACCTCCGCGAGACGGACCTTTCCTCGTTCGACGGGGTCTACCTCGGCAACATCTACTGCCGTCTCTTTGAGCAGAACTTCCTCGAGAGGCTGGACGACCTCAAGGAGGGAATCCAACGGGTGAAGGACGCCGGGCTCCTTGCCTACGTCACCACCTACGCGGCCCCACGGAATAGCTTCCTTCCGAAGCTTCGCAAGGTGTTGGAGGTCGCGTCGTCGGCGAACGCCGACGCGGTCGAGGCGCACAACCTGGGCGTCCTTCGGATCGCCCACGAGGAGTTTCCCGGGCTTCCGATCCACGTCGGCGGATTTGCGAACGTCTACACCGATAGTGGAGCCGCCGTGTTGGAGGAGCACGGCGCGCGCCGCATCACCCCCAACTACGAGCTAAGCTTGGAGGAGATCGACGAGCTCGCGCACGGGGCGAACCTCCCCACGGAGATTCTCGTGCACGGGAAGATGCCGCTCGGGATCTCCGACTACTGCTTCCTCCTCGACTACGAGGAGAAGTGGGGAGTCAACTGCCCGACGCTCTGCCAGCTTCCCCTCTTCGTCAAGAGGGACACGTGGGCGATGCGGTCGGTCGGTAAGGGGATCATGAGCGGAAAGGACGTCTGCATGCTCGAGCACCTTCCCCGTCTCGTAGCTTCCGGCCACCGGACCTTTCGCATCGAGGCCGCGTACGAGACGCCGGCCTACCGCAAGGAGGTCGGCGGCGTCTACCGCGAGGCGATCGCCGCGGCGCTCTCGAAGGGGCTGTACTCGGTCGCGGACCGCTGGTGGGCGACCGTTCGTGAGCACGCCCCGGTAGGCCTGTGCAACGGCTTCTATTTCGGGAAGACCGGCATGGAGTACCTGGGAGCCGAGAGCGGGATGCTCACTCCGTTCACGCTTCATGCCACGGCGGTGGAGTGAGCGGTAGCTCGAGGAGGGGGTACGGGATGGAACTGCTAGCGCCGGCCGGTAGCCTCGACATGCTTCGAGTCGCCGTCGAGAACGGAGCCGATTCGATCTACGTCGGGCCACGGGGCTGGAGCCGGCGGCGGGACGCCTTTGAGCTTCCCGACGACGCGATCCGAGAGTCGGTGAGGATCGCCCATGCGGGAGGGGCGAAGCTGAGGATCGCCGTCAACACCAACATGCAGTCGCGCGAACTACCGATGCTGCTCGAGAGGATGGCGACCTACGTTTCCTGGGACGTCGATGGCGCGATCATGACCGACGTGGGTGCCATCGCCAAGGTCCACGAGCAGTTTCCGTTTCTCACGATCCACGCTAGCATCGGCGCCAACATCCTCAACAACGAGGACGTGAGGTTCTACCGTTCGATCGGCGTACGCCAGGTCGTGGCGGACACCAAGCTCACGTTGAACGAACTCGCCTCCCGCAAGTCCGACATCGACGTCGGGATCGAGGTCCTGATCCACTCGAACAAGTGTTACACGTATCTCGGTAAGTGCTGGATGTCGCCGTACCACCGGCTCGAGCGTACGGTCGACCCGTTCGGGAAGGACCTCTTTAAAGGGAGTCCCAACCGCGGGGGCCTCGACCATCGGGTCTGCCTCGAGAGCTGGGAGCTCTACCAGGGAGCCCAACTCCTCGAGCCCCGCGTGGCGCTCAAGAACGACGCGTTCTTTCTGGTGGACGACATCCCGAAGCTGATCGACTTGGGAGTCCACTGCCTCAAGATCCAGGGTCGAGAGTACTCGGTCCCGCTCGTGGGAAGGATCGTCCGGTTCTACCGGGAGCTCATCGATTCCTACCGGGCCCGCCCCCAGGGAGAGCCGTTCGATCTTGCTCCGTGGAAGAACCGGTTGTCGTCGATCCAATCCTGGCGCGACGAAGAGCGCAGCCAGTCGACCGCGGTGCTCCTCGCGGAGGCGCGTCAGCCCGTGGCGGCCCGGTCCTCGGGGTAGACCGGGTCGGTCGAAGGGCGCGCTCCGAAGAGGGCCGATTCCGTCCCCCGTGGGTCCAAGATGCTCCCGCGCGCTCCGCTCCGAACCGTGGCGTCGGACATCGACGCGAGGCTGGAGCTCGTCGATCGGTTCCGGGACGAGTTCGTTCGTGAGAAGGATGCCATCCTCGACGCTTCGATCCACGACATCGGCTTTTCCCAGAAGGACTCCCTGCACGAATTCGAGATCGTCTGCGACCGTCTATCGAACTTTGGTGCCACCCGGGAGGCGTTGGCGGTCCGAGAACCGATCTGCGGCGAACGAGACGAGGTCCTCCTGATTCTTCCGTACAACGGTAGCAGCTGGCTCAACACGGCGATCCTATCGATCCTCGTGGCCGGGAACCGAGTCCGGGTCAAGTTCGCGTCGAGGAACGGGGTGGTCGCGAAGGTGATGCAGTCGATCTACGCCCGCGTGGTCGGCCCGTCGGTTCGATTTGATTCTCGGCGAGGAGCCGATCTCATGACCGAAGCCCTCGGAGATCGCACGGTGAAGGCGATCGTCGTCTTCGGCTCCGATGCTTGGGTCCTCCCGTACGAGTCCGCCGTGCGGAAGGCCTCGAAGAAGCTCGTCTTCGAAGGACCGGGCAACAATCCGTTCATCGTCCTGGGCGATGCCGATCTTCGAAAGGCCGTGGAGGAGCTCTCGGTCACCAAGTACCGGAACTCCGGCCAGGCGTGCGTCGCTCCGCAGCGGGTCTACGTGCACGAAGCGCTCTACGACCAATTCCTGGACGCCTTCATCGCGCGGACCCAAAGCTTCGTCGTCGGAAGCCCGAACGACCCCGAGACCGACGTGGCGCCGATCCCGAGTCCTCGGGTCGTGAAGAACCTTAACTACCAGATCCGGGACGCCGAAGCGAAAGGGGGCAAGATCGTCTACGGGGGCACCATCAAAGAGAATCTCGTCCACCCCACGATCATCGCGAACGCGACCAACGACATGCTGGGGATGCGGTGCGAAGCGTTCGGCCCCGTGAGCTACGTCTCTCGGTTCTCCACCTCCGAACAGGCCGTCGCGCGGGCTCGCGACAGCAACTACGGTCTGAGAGCTTCCGTGTACGGGCGGGACGACGCGGCGTGGGTGGCCAGCATGCTGAGAGGAGCCCCGTACCTCGAAGACGTGGGCGCCTACACGTTTGGGAAGTTCGGCACGATGAGCGTGAACGAGCCCCTCTCCGAGAGCTGGAAGGGCGCGCTCGTCACGAAGCCGGTCGGAGGGTACGGCTACTCGGGCTGGGTCTGGGATTTTCCGGACGGCAGGTTTCAACTGAGACAAGGCCCGAAGCTGTTCTCTACCGAGACCTCCGTCCCCCGCCCTATCCTCTAACGTGCCCCGGGCTTCGAAAGCGCCCCCGGTAGGTTCGTTACCGCGTTAAGTCAACCACGACCATCGAGGCTACGTCGTCAGCGCACGCAGCTTTGCCGGCGCGTACGTCGGAATCCGTGCGAGGTGGATCCCGACGACGATGGCCCAGAGAAGTAGCGGCGCGACGATGAGCCGCTCCATTCCCCCAACCCCGAGAGGACCCCACGCGTGCCCGAGGAAGAGGAAGAGGGCGATGAGGCCAACCAGCCCCGAGATCATCGTGTAGGCGCGGTAACCGTCCCAACGGGTATCTCGAAACATCGCGAAGCCCAGCACGATGAGCGAGAGGTTCCCGAGGAGGAACGAGAGGAGGGCGAAGATCTGGTGCGCGGTCAAGTTCACGTCCTCGGGAGAGATGCCGACCCCGATCGCGCCGATCTGCGCGATCGCCAGCAGCCAGAGCCCGATCGAGGTCGACCGGCGCGAGGGGAACGCGGTCCGTAGGAGGATGACGGCGAAGATGACCAGGATCCCCAGGAGAATGACCGAGACGTTGAACACGTCATGGCCCGGGGAACAGACGAAGTGGCTCGTGGAACTCGCCGGGAACGGCCCACAGTTCACCGCGCCCAGGTCGCTGATGTAGTTGTTGAGGAGGCTATACGAACCGTACGGTGCGCTGCTGTTCCAGAGGAGCTGGGTGATCGCCATCCCAAGGATGAACTCGGCCGAGGCAAGGAGGAGAAGGTACGCCCCGTGACGCACGGAGCGGTGGACGAGCGGTCCTCGCCGCTCTTCCGGCCGCGTGGACCCCTCAGGAACCTCGCTCGACACGGCCGTTAGTTCCCTCGCGCGCTCCCGGGATAGAACGCATCGCGGGTCCATGGCCGCCACGCACCGTCGAGGTCAAGGACCCACCGGGCGCACGGAGGAACGTCGATGACGTAGCCGCTGCCACTCTGGGGACCTTGGTGGCACGGCATACGCGAACCCGAAAGGTATCGGAGGGCTATGCCATATAAACTGGAAGCTCGACTTCGGCTTCACCGAAGACCGACCTGCGAGCCACGCGGGGCGATCTCCCGAGGGTAAGGAGTGGGACGGCTCGTGCCGAGGACGTTCGCTACCCCCAGCCCGTCCTCGACCGTCTCGGGAAGGGAATCGCCGAAGCCGGCGCGCGAACGATTCCTTATCGCGGATCGCTACCGTGTCGAGCGGGAGTGGAAGCGGTACGAGGGAACGCCCCAACGCGAGCTCTTCCTCGCGCTGAGGCTTCGCTTCCTCGCTCGCAACTTTGGTCCCGGGCCGTGGGCGCTCGACCTCGGATCGGGGCCCGGTCGGTTCACGGGGGCGCTCGGCCCTCCAGGGGCTCGACGGGTTGCCCTCGACCTCTCGGCGGAGATGCTTCGATTTGTCCACCCCGGCCCGGATTCCGCCCTTCGGCTCGTCGAACGCGTTCGTGCGGACGCCGCTAGCCCTCCGTTCCGTTCCCACGCGTTCGGGACGGTCGCGGTGCTCGGCAACACCCTAGGCTTCGCAGCCGCGTCGAGCGACCGCCTCCTCAATGCAGCGGAGAGGATGGTCGCCCCCTCGGGGATGTTGCTGCTCGAGGTCGCGCCGGGTCCCGGCGAGCGTTCGCGGTACCTCAAGCGGCTCCCCGAATCGGCGCTGCCTCGCCTCCTGCGATCCCCGGTACGGGCCGTGATCCCCCGGATCGCTCGGGAAGGTTTCGCGCGAGAGCTCGCCCGCCGGAAGCACCCCGGGGATTTTCTTCGGGTCGATCCCGCTGCGCTCGTCGACCGATTCCAACGTCGGGGATGGCTCGTTCGGGAGGTGATGGCGGTCGCACCGTCGCTCGGCCCGGACGGGGCACGCATCGCCGCGGTACGAGCGGACTCCAAAGGCTGGGCGCACCTTCTCGAGCTCGAGGAGGAGCTCGGCCGCGACCCGGCCCGCTTAACGCACGCCGCCGCGGTACTTTTTGCCGCGGTCTCGTCCTCCGCCGAGTCCAAACTATAAAGTAAGGCCGCCCCCCCATCAATGGTCGTTATTGGGTGCACTCGATGGCCAAGAAGCCCGCAGCGACTGCCCCGGCACCGGGGACTCGGGCGGTCACGGTTCCTGGACCGGAGGATCTCGAGCTCGCGAAGGAGGACGCCCTCCTCCAGCTCAAGATCGGCCGGTCCGCGCACCTCTACGCCGTCCTCGTTTCCGCGGCGATCGCGGCGGCGGGCATTCTCGTGCTCGTTCTCGATCCCACCCTCCCCGGGCTCTCGAGCGGGGCGACGGGTCTTGTCGCGTTCTCCCATTCCTTCTACCTCGCGATCCTGGTGCTCGCGGGGCTCGCCGTCGCGCTCGTGGGATTGGTGTCGAAGTGGGATATCTTCCAACTGTGGCCGTGGGAGGCCCATTTTTCGACGACGGTCGGAGCGGTCGGGCTCAACGTCGTGCTCGCCGTGGTCTACTTTACCCGCATCGGGGGCGTCGGGCCGTTTGCCCACCTCGCGCTTCTCCCGTGGTTCTATCCTATCGCGCTCGCCGGCATCTCGGCGGGATTCATCGGCCTGGTCCTCACATGGAGCGGCTGGGGCTCTCAGCAGTGGGCGAGCGCTCTCGCCTCGGTGTTGCCGATCGGGACCGCGACGGTCGTGATCCTTCGCCCGCCGGGCGCGGTCCAAGCGTCGACCGCGCTCGCGATCAGCCTCTTCCTCTCCGCGATCTTCTACCAGACGAGCGGCTCGTTCCTCCACCTCCTCTCGTCCGGGACCCGGGCCCACGAGCGCGAGCTCATCACCTCGGGGCAGAGCCGCATGTTCAAAATCGCCGATGAGGTGCGCCAGAAGGAGGAGGCCCTCCTCTTCCGCACGGCCGCCCTCGTGAAGCGTGAGGCCGACGCCGAGCACTCGGAGCTCTCGATCGGACGCCAGAACGACGCGCTCCAAGAGGCCCGCCAGCAGCTCAACGACCTCGAGGAGGATTACCGGAAACGGTCGGACAACCTCGCCGAGAAGGAGCGGGCTTCCGCCGGTCGGATCGCCGACCTCGACGGACGGACTCGACTGCTCGACGACCGGATCAAGGCGATGGAGCTCCGCGAGCAGGAAATCGCCCGCCAGCTCCCTCAGATCTCGTCGCGAGAGCAACGGCTGGTGGACCGCGAGGGCGACCAGACGAAGCGCGAGGTCGAGCTCACCCAGACGAAGCAGGAGCTCGACCGCCGCGCGACCTCGTCGAAGGATACCGAGGGTCGCCTCGAGGCTCGCCGGAAGGAGCTCGACCAGAAGACGGCGGACCTCCTCCGACGGGAGGGCGAGATCACGGCCCGCGAGATTGCGGTCAAGTCGACCGGGGGAACCCCGAGCGCCGCGGCCACCGAGCTCGCGAACCGAGAAGTAAAGCTCCAACAGTTCAAGACCGTTCTCGACGAGCAGAACGTCGTCCTCGGCCGTCGCGCGCGAGAGCTCACCGAGAAGTCCGCGAGCGCCGACGCTCTCTTGAAACAGGCGACCCAAAAGGAAGCCGCGCTCGCAACCCGCGAGGCGGCGCTCGCCCCGCGGGAAGCGGACATGGCCGCTCGCTCGAAAGCGGCCGACGAGCGGCGCCAGCAGTACGAGACCGCCGCTAAGGATTACGAGGGTCGCTTGACCGAGATCGGCCGCCAACAGGTCGTTTCGGCGGAGAAGGGGGTCGACCTCGAGCGCGGCCTAAAGTTGATCGCCGATCGCGAGGCCGCGATGGCGACCCGGATGGAACGGCTACGGGCCGCGAGCGCCGAGCTCGACCGGCGCGAGGCGAGCCTCACGTCGCGCGAGCTGGCGCTCCAAGAGAACGAGTCCGAGGTCAGCCTCAGGCGCCAGGAGCTCGCCCGAGGAGGCGAGCTTTCGATGGCCGGCCTCGCCGCCGGTCGGACGGACGTGGGGGCCCGTCTCCCGCCTCGAGGAACGAGCGTTCGTGACCTTGCCGGTCAGCCCGCGGACCCCTCGATCGCCGGCCCGTCGGAGACCCTCCGCCCGCCGGTCTCGCGCCGCCTACCCGACCGGCTCCCGACCGGAACCCCCCGGCTCGACGACCTCCTCAAAGGCGGGATGGCGCCGAAGTCGAACGTGGTCGTCCTCGGCGACGCCTTCGTAGGAAAAGAGGTCGTCCTCTACTCGTTCGTCGCCGAAGGGTTGAAACGCGGCGAGCAGGCCGTGATCATCACCGCCGCCCGGCCCCCCGAGGAGGTCTCCGAGAGGCTCGGCCTTGTCCTTCCGCAGTTCCGCGAGTACGAACAGATGGGGATGGTCACCTGGCTCGACGCGTCCGGCGGAAGTGCGCCGCCGGCCACCCACCGGCTCGTCGCGAAGGGTTCGGACGACCGCGCCGGCATCCTCTCGAGCCTCGT
Source organism: Thermoplasmata archaeon (assembly GCA_030043835.1). GTDB lineage: Archaea > Thermoplasmatota > Thermoplasmata > Lutacidiplasmatales > UBA184 > Lutacidiplasma. Next base: position 678 of record JASHWY010000039.1, on the reverse strand, counting down.
CGCGGCGGCCAAGGTCGCGAGCGGAAACGGGAAGAACACGTTCCGCTGCGCGTTCCTGGGTCTCTCCGCGGCGCTCGCTCACGGCGACGAGCGGGCGAGCTTTTCGTTCCTCCAGAACGTTGTGGGGATCTTGAAGCCTCGGGCCGCGCTCACGATGTACTCGCTCGAGGCGGGAGCCCTCTCCGAGCCTCAGGTCGAGACGCTCTTGAGCCGCATGGACGGCGCGATCATCTTCCGTCAGGACCGGGACAAGACGTTCCTCCAGGTGAAGGGGTTCGGCGAGGTGGAGACCCACGAGTGGATCGAATGCCGGACGACGAACCGGGCCCTCATTGTGGGATCGTTCGCGCTCGAACGGATCCGTTAGGAGGGAGGCTCGGGGATCGGCACCACCGGCCGAGCGTACTCACGCCGGTCGACGACGAACGAAGGCGGCCGGCCCGCGAAGAACTCAGCGAGGTTGCGGAGCGCGAATTGAACGGCGCGCTCTAACGTCGACGGCCCGTACCCCGCCGAATGCGGGGTCCCGACGAAATTCGGGAGCTCCGAGAACGGGAACCGAGCGTGAAACGTTCCGTGGACAAAATCCTCGTCCCACCACGGGTCGAAGGCGGCCCGGAAGCTGGGATGGCTCACCAGGTGGTGGTAGAGCGCCTCCTCGTCGGCCGTCGCCGCCCG
>JASHWY010000038.1 GCA_030043835.1 Thermoplasmata archaeon | reverse complement strand
CTCACCGAAGAGGAGATCCGAACGCTCCTCACGACCGTAGAGCGGCCGCGCGCGTACATCGGCTTCGAGCCGTCGGGCGCGCTCACGGTCGCCCACTTGATCACCGCCCGGAAGATCCGGGACCTGACCGAGGCGGGGCTCGACGTCACCGTCTTCCTCGCCGATTGGCATGCGTGGATCAACGAGAAGCTCGGAGGGGACCTCGCGAGGATCGAGGCCTCCGGCCGCTACATGCAGGCGGCGTTCGTCGCGCTCGGAGTCGACCCGGACCGGGTCCGGTTCCGCTGGGCTCACGAGCTCGTCGGCGACTCGGGCTACTGGGCCCGGGTCGTCCGCGTCGCGAAGGCGACGAGCCTCGCGCGCACGCGACGGGCGATGGCGATCCTCGGGCGCGGAGAGGAGGAGGCGAACCTCGACACAGCGAAGCTCTTCTACCCGCCGATGCAGGCGGCCGACATCTTCGAGCTCCCCGTCGACCTCGCCTACGGCGGGATGGACCAGCGTCGAGCGCACATCCTCGCGCGCGAGGTCGCCCACCATTACGCCTGGCCGGTGCCCGCCGCGATCCACACCCCGCTGCTCTCCTCGCTGCGGGGCGCGGGCCGGATGGACCTCGTGGAGGGCGTCGGCGAGCGCAAGATGTCGAAGTCGGACCCCGGCTCCGGGATCCCAATCCCTGCGACGACGCGCGAAATCGCGGACCGGATCGACGCCGCGTTCTGCCCGGCGAAGGAGCTCGCCGGGAACCCGATCGTCGAGCTCGTGCGCTACGTCGTCTTCCCGTGGGAGGACCGCCTCGAGGTCGACCGGAGCCCGAACCATGGGGGACCGGTCACGTTCGCCGCGGAGGGAGAGTTCGCGGCCGCCTGGAAGGAGGGGAAGCTCCACCCTAAGGATCTCAAGGCGGCGGTCGCCGCGGCGGTCGATCGCTTAACCGAGCCCGCACGACGCTACTTTGCCGACCACCCGGAGGTGGCTCCGTCGTCGTTCGAGGGGTCCACGAACCCGTCGAATCGTTGAACGCCCGGAGCTCTAAAGGTCCGAGATCGTGCCCGCGACGTCGCCCGGTGGTGCCGAGATCTTCGGCGAACGCGGCCCTCTCGGGGTCGTGGTGATTCACGAGATCATGGGGCGGGACGACTACGTCCGGTCGGTCGCGAGCGCGCTCGCGAACGCAGGGTACGTTGCGGCGGCGGTCGACCTCTACGACGGCCGGTACGCCCAGACGATCGAGGAGGGAATGCAGCTAAAGAGGGCGCTTACCGACGAGAAGATCGCCTCGAAGCTCGAGGACGCGCTAAGGGCTCTCGCGGGACGGGTAGGCCCCGGGAGACCGATCGGCACGCTCGGCTTCTGCATGGGGGGAGGCTACGCGCTCTGGGGAGCGTGCCACCGTCCGTTCGCCTTTGCTGTCGACTTCTACGGCAAGATCGACCGCGCGGACGACGTCGCCGGGCTCACCGGTCCCGTACTCGTCCTGCTCGGCTCGGAGGACGAGCGAATCACCCCGTGGGCGTTCGCCGAGCTCCTCCCCGCGGCGATGCGGGCGAAGAAGCACGTCGCGGTCGAGCTCTATCCCGGGGTGCGTCACGCGTTCCACCGGCCGGGCTGGGAGGGCCACCACGCCGGTGCGGCGGACGCGGCGTGGCGACGCACGCTCGCGTTCCTCGCCGACGTTCGCGACGGGCGCGAGGCCAGCCTTAAATAGCGTGGACCGTACGGGGGCCCTACCCGTGAGCCGAGGACTCCCTTCGGGGGGCTCCGCTGACGCGAGGAAACCATGGCGCGACCGATCTACGTGCGATTCGAGACCCCGAGCGACCTCGCCGACAAGGCCCTTCAGCTCGTCCAGGTGGCGAGCGAGACCGGTAAAGTCCGCGTCGGCACGAACGAGGTCACCAAGTCGAGCGAGCGCGACGAGGCGAAGCTCGTCGTGATGGCGGAGGACGTGGACCCCGTCGAGATCCTCGTCCACATCCCGATGCTCTGCGAGGAGAAGCGGATCCCGTACGTCTACGTCCCGAAGAAGCAGCGGCTCGGCCAGTCGGCGGGGCTTCTAAAATCCGCCGCGAGCGTCGCGGTCGTCGAGCCCGGCGAGGCGAAAGGGCTTCTCGAGGAGCTCACCGCCGCCTTCCCGACGCTCAAGAAGTAGGCAGGACGCTGGGGGAGCGCCGAGGATGCCGGAGGAGAAGGGCTCGCCGGCCGAGGTCGTCGAGCTCGTGGGGCGCACCGGTATGGCGGGGGAGGCGACCCAGGTCAAGGTCCGCGTCCTTGCCGGCCGCGACCGGGGGAAGATCATCACCCGGAACGTCGCGGGACCGATCCGGCTCGGCGACGTGCTCATCCTCCGCGAAACCGCACGGGAAGCGCGGAAGCTCTCGGTGCGCTAGGGGCGTCCCATGGTCGTGAAACGCCAGTGCTCGTTCTGCGCCGAAGAGATCGAGCCCGGCACGGGCGCGATGTTCGTGAAGCGCGACGGGACCGTTTTCCACTTCTGCTCGTCGTCGTGCCGAAAGCAGCAGTTGCACCTCCATCGCGTCGGCCACCGGTTCAAGTGGACCCGCGCGCACGCCTTGAAGCGCGCCACGGACCGTTCGAGCGCCGAAGCGCGCTCGGGCGCGGCCGCGAAGGCGCCCGCTACGCCCCCTCCGCCGGCCCGTCGCCGTCCCGAAGGCGAGGTGAAGAAGGTCGAACCGACCCCCGTCGCTGCGGCGCCCCCACCCGAACCGGCGCCCCCCGCGGCGCCGGTAGAGGCGCCGGCATCGCCGGCGGTCGAAGCCCCGGCCGCGAAGACTCCAGTACCCCGCAAGGCTCGAACCCGGAAGAAGAAGGCCAAAGCAACGACCGAGACCGCCTGACCGCTCTATTCTCGAGGGTTCTAAGGTTTCTTGGCTTGGCCTCCCCGCCGGCCCCGTCCGGCGAGGTACGCTTCGATTCGGCCGAGGTTCTCCTCGGCAGGGTGGAGACCGTCGATCGAGAGAATCGGTTCGGTCCACGGCGCATACTCCCGTTCGAGCGCCTCGTGCCAGGTTGGCGGAGGTAGGGGAGGCGTCGCGGAGCGACGAGACTCGACTCGGCGGCGGTGTTCCTCGGGATCGGAGCAGAAGAGCTCGATGACGTAACGGTCGGCGCCGCACTCGTGGGCGAGGTCCCTCCACATCCTCCGGGCGGGTTCGACCCCGTTCACCGCATCGACGATCGTGTCGCGGGGGAGGCGCAGGTGGTCGCGCGCCAGGTCGCACGCGGCGACATACGCCGCTAGGCCGGTCTCGAACGATCGAGGGATTCCCGCCTTCACGAGCGAAGCCTCGATGGTGTCGACCCGGAGCCAGACGGCGTTACGCTCCTTCGCGAGGAGCTCGGCCAACGTCGATTTTCCCGTTCCCGGAAGACCCGCAAAGACGACGAGTTTCGGTCGGTTGCGCCGCGAACTCGATCGATCCTCCATCGGTACGCGGCCGTCCCAAGAGTCCCCCCCTGGGATAACCTACCGCCTGAGCAGCGCCCGGATCCGACCGCACCTTCCACACACCGCGGATGGAACGGAATCGGTAAGCGCCGTCGCGTCGCTCGTTGCGTCCGATGGCCGAGAGGGTGGGCTGGGTATCGGCGACCGACCTCGCGGAGTACGCGTTCTGCCCCCGCGCGCTCTACTACCGTACGCATCCCCCAGCGGCCGGCCCACGCCGGGCCGCCGAGCGCCGTGCCGTCGCCGGAGCCCGGTACCATTCCCGCGAGCTCGGAAGAGAGCGACGCCGTGCTGCGCATGGGGGCGCGTACTGGGGGATGCTGCTGGTGGGATTGCTCCTTACCCTGGGAGGGTCGGCGTGGCTTCTCTACCGGTGAGCCCCGAGCTCATCGGCCTTGGCGCCATCCTCGTGGGGATCGCGATCTCGGCGATCGCGCTCAAGCTGCTGGCGGATCGACGTCACGATCTCGCCAAAGGGGCGCTGGTGGCGATCGACGCCGGTGCTCCCATGATCTTGCGCTCCGCCCGCTACCGGCTCTCGGGCCGGCCCGACGTGCTGCGGCGCCTACCGGACGACCGCCTCGTCCCGATCGAGCGGAAGAGCCGAGCGACTCCTCCACGGGGGCCACCGCGCTCCCACCTCGTCCAGACCTGGGCGTACTGTCTCCTGGTGGAGGAGTCGACCGGGACCGCACCACCGTACGGAGTTCTCCGGTACGCCGACGGGGGCGAGTGTCGGGTCCGGTGGGACGGAGCTGCGCGCTCGGAGATCCTCGCGCTGCGGGCCGAGATGGCCCGTCCGTACGACGGGCGCGCTACCCCTTCGCCCGGAAAGTGCGCCCGATGCCGCTGGGTCACGGGCTGCGACGCCCACGCCTAGGCGGCGGCGTCACCTACCGCCGACGGCACCAGTAGACGTCCGTCCGGTACGGTAGGCGGAGACGCCCCCGGCCCCGGGTCTCGGGGTCGGTCGCCAGGAGCGATCGCACGGCCCGGGCGACGTCTCTTTGGCCGGACGCTGGGAGCACGGCGATCGAGCTGACGGAGAGGGTCCGCTCGACGAACGTCGACGGCGTGCCTTCCTGGACGTTCCGGAACGCCCGGTGGCTTAAGGGGGTGAACCCGACCTTCGGGTCCGCGAACGCCCTCGGGAGCACCACGCGGCGGTACCGCCCCCCGGTCGCCTCGCGCCAGACCGGCACGGAGCCGCGGTGGGCCTCGACGATCTCGGTGAGGCCCCGGGACCATCGGACCGACTCGTCGCGGGTGTTCCAGATGATGCCGAGGCTCCCGCCGGGGCGCAACACCCTCCGGATCTCGCGGAGGGCCGGCCGCGGGCGGAACCAGTGGAACGCCTGGGCGCACACGACCGCGTCCGCAAACGCGTCCGGAAGGGGGATCCTCTCCGCGGTCCCCTCGAGCACCGGGACGTCGGGCACCGTTTGCTCGAAAACTCGGCGCATCCCCGCAGTGGGCTCGACCGCGATCCGTGCGGCTCCGAGCGAGGCGATGGCGCGCGTGAACTTTCCCGTCCCGCTCCCGAGCTCGACGACGGTCGACCCCGGGCCGAGGGCCAGCACGCGACCGAGGTGACGGATCGCCGCCACCGGGTAGTCCGGACGGGCGCGTTCGTAGATGGCGGCGGCTCGATCAAACCCCCGGACGTTCGGGTGCGTGCGAGGAGTACGGCGGGGCACGGAGGGGCTCCGCACCCGGGAGCCCCCCTCCCCTTTACTCCCTTCCTCAAGTCGAAAACCTTACCCTCCGCTCGGGCTCGGCGCCGCGATGGTCGAAGGCACCAACGAGCGGACCCTCGTCCTGATCAAGCCCGACGGAGTGAAGCGAGGCCTGGTCGGCGAGATCGTCTCTCGCTTCGAGAGGAAGGGCTTGAAGATCCTCGCCGCGAAGACGCTCCGCGTCACCCCCGAGCTCGCGCAGCGTCACTACGCGGAGCACCAAGGAAAGCCGTTCTACCCCGCCCTCATCCAGCACATCACGAGCGGACCCACGCTGGCCCTCGCTCTCGAGGGGCGCTCCGCGATCGCGGTGGTCCGACTGATCACCGGCGCCACGAACCCTCAGACGGCCGACCCGGGCACGATCCGAGGCGACCTCGCGCTCGGTCTCACCGCGAACCTCCTTCACGCGTCCGACTCGCCCGAGTCCGCGGCCCGCGAGCTCGCCCTCTATTTCCAGCCCGAGGAGTTCCTCGCCTACTCCATGATGGGCGAGGAGTACTTCTAGGGCGATGGGGGCGACGGTCGCCGACGCCGCGCGGGCTCTGGCGGCCGGCCGACTCGTGGTCTACCCGACCGACACCCTCCTTGGCCTCGCCGCGCGGGCCTCCGACCGACGCGCGGTCGAGCAGCTCGTCTCGCTCAAAGGGAGGGCCCCTCTCCAGCCGATCAGCGTCGCGGTGAGCTCGACGGAAGAAATCGAACCCCTAGCGACCGTCTCCCCGACCGGTCGACGGTTCGTCCGTACGCACCTTCCGGGTCCCTTCACCGTGCTCCTGACACCGTCCCCTCACGCGCGTCGCGCGCTCGCGCCGTCGGTCGTCTTTGGACGCGCGATCGGCGTGCGGGTCCCCGACCACCCGGTGGCCCGCGAGCTCGCCCGCCTCGCGGGCCCCATCACCGCGACGTCGGCGAACCCCCATGGCGCCCCTCCGAGTGCCACGATCGCCGACGCGCGTCGGGCGTTCGGTCGTGCGGTGTCGGTCTACCTCGTCGCCCGGCCGGCCCCCTCCCTTCGCCCCTCCGCGCTCGTCGACTTGACCGGGCCCGTCCCTCGGGCACTCGCCCGGACGTGAACCGATGCCCCCGTACCCCGAGGACCTCGACCGGTGGCGACGCGCGGCCGTGATCGCGGGCCGTGCCCGGGAGTACGGACTCTCCCTCACCGTTCCCGGCGCGCGCCTTCGCGACGTCGCCAACGCGATCGAGGCGTTCGTCCGTAAGGAAGGCGCCGAGCCGGCCTTCCCCGCGAACCTCTCCCGGAACGACGAGGCGGCGCACTTTAGCCCCACCCCCGACGACGAGGCGGTTTTTGTCGAGGGCGACCTCGTCAAGGTCGATGTGGGGGCCCACCTCGACGGCGCGATCGCCGACACCGCCGACACGATCGAGGTCGGCGGGACGCGTCGGTATGAGAACCTCGTGCGGGCGGCCCGGGAGGCGGTGCGCGACGGGATCGTAGAGGTCCGGGCGGGCGCTTCGGTCGACGCGATCGGAAGCGCGGTGGCGGCCGCGATCCGCGGGCGGGGGTTCAAGCCGATCGTCGACC
>JASHWY010000037.1 GCA_030043835.1 Thermoplasmata archaeon | reverse complement strand
CGAGCGGTACCGGCTGGTCGACGTGGCGCAGAAGGTCGTCGGGGTCGGGAGTGTCGGAACGGTGTGCTCCGTGCTGCTGCTGGTCGGCGATAAGGACACGGACGACCCGCTGTTCCTGCAGGTGAAGCAGGCCATGGCGTCGGCGCTCGAGCCGTACGCAGGGGCGAGCGCGTACCCCAACCACGCCGAGCGCGTGGTCGTGGGGCAGCACCTCATCCAGGAGGCGAGCGATGCCTTCCTGGGTTGGGGCTCGATTCGCGACCAGGACCTCTACGTCCGACAGCTCCGGGACTGGAAGGTGACCGGCGAGCCGGCGACCATGGGACCGAAAGCCCTCATCGGCCACGGTGAGCTCTGCGCCGCGGCGCTGGCGCGCGCGCACGCCCGGACCGGGGATCCGGCCGAAATCGGAGGCTACCTCGGCTCGAAGGACACGTTCGATCAGGCCATCGCCGCGTTCGCCGAGGCGTACGCGAACCAGAACCAGCTCGACTACGAAGCGCTGCTCGCCGCGATACGGGAGGGCCGTGTGCCGGCCCGGGTCGACGTGTAGGGCGGCCCTTTAGATGAGGTACCAGGCCCACACGAAGACCATCGCCGAGATCCAGATGACGAGGAAGGCCACCGGCAGGACCTCAGTGAGTGGGGCCGGGTCGACCCGGTCCATCCAGGAGATCGCGTGGCTCGTGCCGAACCGTTCGCGGTGCGTCTCGTAGGGGCGCAACAGGTTGACTTGGATCGTTTGGCCCGACCGGAGCGTGACCGGGATTGGGAGGTCTCCGTCGATCGGAGGATCGAGCCTCTCGAGGCGCTCGGCCCCCTCGCGCCAGAGCGCTTGGGCATCGTTGGTCCGGTGCAGCAGCACCGCCCACACGAAGGAGATCAGGATGCCCAGGGCGGCGAGGAAGGTGGCGACGCCCGCGAGGACCGGCCGGTCGTTGGAGAGGTCCGCGATGGCCACCACCGTCGCGGTCACGAGGACCGTGCCGATCGCCGCGTAGTAGGACGTACGCGCCGTCGCAAGCTGGCCCTCCTCGGCCGCCAGGCGCTCGTACTTATCGTGGAGCCACTTCCGTTCGTCCGGGGTCAGCACGTGGGGCCCGGGGGCTGCGGAAGGGGCCAAGGGGGTCGACGCCACGCGAGGCGAGGTCCGCCCTCCTCTAAAGACGTGACGCTCGCGAGGGGCGCCCCGGTCCCCGCGCCCGAGAGGACCAAGATAACTACTCATTCGAGTCCCAGGTCATCGTGGGGCCCGAAAACCGGGCTTGTAATCGTCGAGATGGGGTTCACCGGTGAACGATGGCTTGGATTAGCGAGCCGCCGGTATCGAGGATAACAAGCCGGGAAGTGTTGGGGACGGAGATTTCATGATGCTGATGGTAAGCGTTCAGAATTTAGAAGAGGCGAAGGAGTCGGTGGCCGGTGGCGCCGACATCGTCGACGTGAAGAACCTCAAGGAGATGGTCATTGGGTCGAACTTCCCGCCGGTGATCCGAGAGGTTCGGCAAGCCTTCCCGAAGCACATCCACGTGAGCGTTACGCTGGGAGTCGTGCCGAACCAGGCGGGGACGGTCTCGTTGGCCGTCTACGGCGCGGGCGCCCTCGGAGCGACCTCCGTCAAGGTCGGGTTCATCCAGAGCGATTATCCGACCGCCCTACGGATCTTGCGGGAGTCCCGTCGAGCCCTCGAGGGGTTCGATACGAAACTCATCGCCGCCACCTTCGCCGACAGCCATCTCTACCACGGAATCGACCCGAAGCTCGTCGTGAAGTTGGCCCGGGAGAGCCGAAGCGACGGGATGCTGATCGATACCCTGGTGAAGGATGGGAGAAACCTGTTCGATTTCCTGGACGAGGTGACGTTGAAGAGTCTGGTGATGGAAGGTAAGGAGCTCGGCATGAGCACCGCGCTCTCGGGGGCTCTCCAGATCTCCAATCTCAACCAACTGGTCCGGATCAACCCGGACATCGTAGGCGTTCGAGGGGCCGTATGCACCCGCGGGGACCGGGAAGCGGGGGCCGTCCACTCCGAGGCCGTGGCTCACCTCAAAGATGAGCTTCGGCAACGTCTCACCGGGCAGATTGACGCGTTCGAAGGTTCTTTGCCGATACCGACCACGCTCCCTGCCTAGGTGAGACTGTGTCGCGAGAATCCCTCGTCGTCGACGGCACCGCGAAGACGTGCAAGGGAGTCATCGCGGGCCTTGAGCGGGGCATGAGCGACCTGGCTCCGGGCGACGTGGTGTTGGCGATCGTGGACGACATTCCCACCCGTGTCGACGTGTACGCATGGGCTCAGCGGAAGAGTCACCGCGTTCTCGAGGAACGTCGCCGCGGGTCGGGGTTTCTCTTCTACATCGCGAAGGGGGTAGCGGGCTCGCAGCCCCGCTCGGAGGAGATGTACGGGGACCCGGTACGGGTCGAGGGGGAAAGGGCGGAGACCACGTTGCACTCGGAGGCCCCGAGATGAAGTACTCCCGGTCGGACGCCAAGGCGTGGGCCCGAGAAGCGATGGTCGGCCAGTGGACCACCATGGTCACTCCGTTCACCGGCGCCGACGAAGTGGACGAGGCCGGTCTCGCCTCGAACGTCGAGCACGTGCTCGGCCTCGGGACGCGAGGCCTGGGCTTCTCCTGGAACATGGGGGAGTTCTGGAGCTTGACGCAGGAGGAGCGGCTGAATCTCATGGCCCTGGTTCCGAAGCTGGTCCGGGGTCGGGCGCGAATCGCGTTCCAAGTGACGGACACCTGCCTCAAGGACGTTGTCACCATGGCCCGTCGGGCCCAGGAGCTCGACTACGATCTCGTGATCCTCGCCGCTCCCTACATCGTGACCAAGACCGAGGAGCAGGTCCTCGATTTCGTCTCCCGAGTGGCCGAGAAGGTGGACATCGGGATCGCGTTCTACAACTCGCCCCAATTCGGAATCGTCCTTTCCGCGAAAGCGCTCTCGAAGATGGCCGACCTCCCGACGCTCGTGGCGATCAAGGAGGCCAGTTTCAATCTCCAGCTGTCCATCGACACGCACCTCGCGGCCGGGTCGAAAGCGGTGGTCAGCGTTCCGGACGAGGAGATCTTCTTCGTCGGCGAACCGTACAACATCCGCCAGCAGGTTATGTTCGCCAACACGAGCGACTGGCGGTTCGATACCGCCTCCTCGCACAACTACGTCCCATTCATCGACTGGGCCACTCGCGGCGACCTCGAGAAGGCCCGCGCGCTCTACCCGAGGATCTGGCCGATCAAGGAGGTCTCTCGACGCTGGTGGGCGCGGGTGGCCGGGCGGACCGCGGGCTCGCTGCCGGTCCAGATGGTGAAGCAGTGGGGCGAGTTCATGGGCATGGCGGGGGGTCACGTGAGGCCGCCCCTTATGCCCTTGACCCCAGTAGAGAAGGAAGAACTGCGGGCCGACCTCGCCAAGCTCGGGCTCTTGAACCACCTGGGGGGCGCCGCGCTCCATCCATCGCGGCGGCCGACCGCACGGGCCCGCGCCCTGACCGCGCGAGCGCGTAGCTAACGCACGCCCACCGCCGTGCCGGGGTCGCGATCTCCTCCGCCTCCTCGTCCGCGGCGCCGGAGACGGCGGTTGGCGCCGTAGTTCTTGCTCCCGGTCCTGCGTGGTCCAGTTCTTCTGTCCGCCCCCCGGGATGGGGTCATGACCGCCCGATCCCCGGGCACGTACGAGGGGCGACCGGTTAGGATTCCGTTCCCTTCTGCTCGAGGTCCTCGAGGATGACGCGGTTGACGCGCGTACGGAGCTGCGCGGCCGTCTCGCCATCCCGCGCGTAGTCCGCGAAGCCGCTCCGCGCGCTCCCGAGCGAGCGCAGGACTATCCCGTCGACTCCTTCCGGTGGTAGAGATACGCGCTGAGCGGTAGGAACGCCGCGATGTATCCTGCCATGATCTCGAGGCCCTCGTGGACGGTCGCCGTCCACAGGGTGGAGTACTGGCC
>JASHWY010000036.1 GCA_030043835.1 Thermoplasmata archaeon | reverse complement strand
CTGCCGGACCGCTCACGTAGGGCCTCAACAAAGCGGATGGAACCGTGCCGTCGGTGGTGGAGGGAGCGGCCCGATCGTCCGTCCCGGGCGTCAGGGGGGCAGCGGGACCGCTTGTGTCGGGGTTCGTAGGAGCGGCCAAACTATCAGCGTCGGACGGCAAAGGGGCGGCGGGAACCTTGGCCTCGGGCATCAAGGGAATGGCCACACTATCCAGTTGATGGAGGGGCGGAGCACTCGGACCGTCCGAGTCGGGAGTCAACGGAGCAGAAAGACCGCTCGCGTCCGGTGTCAAGGCAGGAGGTGAACCCGCCGCGTCGGTTGTCGAGGGAACGGCGATCTCTCCCGCGTCGGTCGTGAGGGGCGGGGTCGGATTGCCAGCGTGGGGCGTCAAGGGAGCCTCCGGGCCCTCGCCCTCGGGCGTTACGGAAGCCGATAGATCCGCCGCGTCGGGTGTAGAGGCCGCGGCAATCTCACCTGCGTCGGAGGTACGGGGAACGGCCGAACCGCCAGCGTCGGGCGTCAATGGAGAGGCCGGACCAGTTGCATCGGGCAACGAACCAGCGGTCGGACCGATTGCGTCGGGCGCCAACGGAGCTTCGGGACGGTTCGGGCCAGGGGTCAATGGAGCAGATGGACCTGATGCGTCGGATGTCAAGGGACCGTCCGACTCGCTCGCGTCGGACTTCGGTGGAGCGGGCGGGCCGCCCGTGTCCGGTATCACAGGAGCCGTCGGACCACCCGCCTCGGGCGTCACGGGCGAAGATGGACCGACTTCGTCGGACGTCGAGGGGGCGTCCCTACCGAGCGCATCGGCGGTCAGAGAAGCGGCCGGGCCGACCTCGGCCGGTGTCACGGGAGCGGATTGACCGTCCGTCTCCTGCGCCATGGGAGTGGACAGAGCGCCCGCGTCGGCCCCCACGAGGACGGCCGCGGGGCCGATTCCCGACGAAGAGGAGATCTCTCCTTCGCCCCCAGGCCCGGGCGATGTCGAAGCGACCCTCTGGGAGGGACGGCGACGCCGCCGGGCCATGAGGAGGAGTACGAGAATCCCGACGATCACCCCGGCCCCCACAATGACCCAGGTGGATGACGAAGTGCCGCTCGAGGAGGGCGAGTTCAGCGTCACTAGGTCTGTCGCGGAGGTTGCCCTTGCCGGTGAAAAGGCGCTGTCGGTCACCACGTAGCAGTAGTACGTGCTCGCGGTCGGAGAGGCGACGTAGGTGGCCGAGTTGGTTCCGATCGGGGACGTGCAGCTCGCCGGGCTCACTCCAGAATACCACTGGTAGGTATAGGGACCCGTCCCTCCGGACGGGTTCGCCGTCAACGTGATGGTCTGTCCGCTACCGATCGTCGGTGCCGCGGGGGTCACCGCTCCTGCGGACAGCTGGGGGTTGACCGTCACGAGGTCGGCCGCCGACATCGCACTCTCCGCCCCCGAATCACCCTGAGAGCTGTCGGTCACCGCGTAGCAGTAGTACGTGCTCACGGTCGGCGAAGGGTCGTAGGTGACCGAGGTCACCCCCAGGATCGGCGTCGCGCACGAGCTGCCCGAGTACCACTGATAGCTGTCGGGACCCGTCCCACCGGACGGGTGCGCGGTCAGGGTGACGCCCTGCCCGACGTCGATCGCTGGCGTCCCGGGAGCTATCGCTCCGGCAGACAACGCCGGCTCCACCGTCACGAGGTTCGTCGCCGACGTCTCTGTCACCGGGACGTCGGCACTGTCCGTCACCGCGTAGCAGTAGTACGCAGTGGACGTCGGTGAGGCCGCATACGTCGACCCCTCCGCCCCGCTGATCACGGCGTCACTCGCGCACGTCGAAGACGCGCCCGAATACCAGCGGTAGCTGTACGGCGTCGTACCTCCCGACGGATGCGCCGTCAAGGTGATCGTCTGTCCGTCGTCCATCATCGGGGCTCCGGGAGTCGCTGATCCCGTCGAGAGCATCGGGTCCACCACGAACGTCACCGGGCTCGATGCCGAGGTGTAGCCCGACACCCCGCTGTCCGAAACCACTCCACAGTAGTACGTCGTCCCGGCCAACGCCGTGTTCGGGACGAAGGTCGTCCCCGATTCTCCCGTGTCCGTCGATGCGGAGTTGCACGTCGAGGTGCCCGAGCTATACCATTCGACCGTCGCGGTATTCGGTCCCTCGTACGCCACGACCGCCGTTAGCGTCGGCGCGGTCTGACCCACATCATACACGAAGGGTCCGGTGGGCGTCACGCTCACCGTCGGATCCGCCGTCACCGTCAATGTGAACGAGGATATCGCGGTGTTCCCGTTCCCGTCCGTGACCGTTAGAAGAACGGTGTACGGTGTCCCTGAGTTGTCCGTCGGCTGGCAGCTAAACGACGCTGCCGTGCTGGAGCAACCGGCCGGCAAGCCGGTCCAAGCGTACGCGTACGTCCCTGACCCGCCGGATGCTCCCGTGGTCGATATCGTCGTTGCCTGACCAACGTCGACCGTGCCTGGAGTCCCCGACGTCGTCCCCGGCGACAGCGCCGGATCGACCGTTAGCGAGAACCTCATCGTCGCGGTTCCGCCGTTCGAGTCCGTAACGGTTACCTGCACGGTGTATGGCGAGTGAGCATTGTCGCCCGCGGCAAGGGTGCAACTGAACGAGGCCACGCTGCCCGGAGTCCCGCACCCCGATGGCAGCCCCGACCACACGTACGAAGCGTAACTGCCCGACCCGCCCCCGGCGTTCGCTGAGACGATTGTCGCTTGGCCCACGTCCACCGGGTTCACGCTCGCCGAAGGCGAGGCCGTCACCGCGGGGTCCACCGCGTAGCTCAGGGAGGTGCTCCCCGTCGCCGCGTCCCCCGTTCCGTCCGTCCACTGGAACGATACCGTCCCTGAGAATGTCGCCGTCGGTACGCACGTCAGCGTCGAACTGGTCGACGCCGTGCATCCCGTGAGACTCCCATACGACCACACGTACGACCCTGTACCCGTTCCCCCAGCAACATGCGCCGTGAACGTCACCGACTCACCGACGTCGTCCGTTGCCGGCACCGCTGTGGGCGGTGACTGTGTGGGCGACGCGTTCACCGTCACCGTCGATGACGCCGCTGATGTCTGCGTCTCCGCCGTGCTCGCACTGTCCGTGACCTGGAGCTCAAACGCGTAGCTGTCGCCAGCGGTCAGCGTATTCGCCGCGACCGAACACGTCTCCGTCGCCCCGGCCGCGGCTCCCGAACCGCTGTTCACCGCGC
>JASHWY010000035.1 GCA_030043835.1 Thermoplasmata archaeon | reverse complement strand
GTCCTGGTCGACGATCTCGACGCACGTCTCGTCGAACAGCTTCGCTCGCTTCGCCGGATCGGCCTCGAGCCGCGCGGAGGGAGGGAGGCGGTCAAGGCCGGGAAATACCGCGAGCAAGGGGTAGCGGCCGACCGGAACGTCGCGGGCGACCCGAAACCCCTTCGGCGCTCTTCCGTCCGTGCGAGAGGCCGCGGTCGAGCTCGGGGTCATGGGGGCGGCGAAGAGGGCTCGAGAGATAAAAGGACGGCTCGGATCCTCGCGCTCCGGCACGCCAGCGCTTTCTTGCCGCGCGCCTCGGGAGGAGGATGCCTACGACCGTCGACTTCGGTTCGATCCTGGGTCTTACGGTCGGTCAGGCGGAATCGCCCGACGGTGCGACGGGCGTGACCGCGGTCCTCTTCGACGCCCTCGCGCCGAGCGTCGTCGACATCCGCGGCGGGGCCTCGGCGACCTACGACACCGCTTCTCTCGCGCTCGACGCCACGTTCGGCCGGCGTTGGGCGATCTTCTTCGCCGGAGGGAGCCTCTACGGGCTCGACGCGGCCCGCGGGATCCGGGTCCGCTTACTGGAGACGGGCGAGCGCGGTAGCGCGTTCCGAAACCCGAACCCTGTCGTGCAGATCTCGGGGGCGGCGTTGTTCGACCTTCCGCGCACGCGGGGCCCGATCCCGGATTATCTTCCTCTCGGCTACGAGGCCGCACGGTGCGCCTCGCGAGAGCGCGTCGCGTGCGGCCGCGTCGGCGCCGGCGCGGGGGCGACGATCGGGAAGTACCTCGGTCGGCGCCGGGCGATGAACGGAGGCGTGGGGACGGCCGCCGCGCGTCTCTCCGGGGGCGGCACGGTCGGAATCCTGGTCGCGGTGAACGCCGTCGGGGCCGTCCGGGACCCGGCAACGGGCCGCTGGGTCGCGGGAGCCCGAGGACCCCGGGGCGTCGTTCCCCCGACTGGACTCGCGAGCCATCCGGACCGCATTACCGGGACGACGCTCGCCCTCGTCGCAACGGACCTCGAGGTGGACCGCACGGCCCTCGCTCGGATCGCAGCGATGGCCCAGACCGGGCTCGCGTCGGCGATCGTCCCGTTCCATAGCACGACGGACGGGGACGTCCTCTTCGCGGCTTCGACGGGCGAGGCTGGCCGTCCCCGTCGCGAAGGACGACCGGGCGAGACCGCGGACCGCCTGGGGGTCACCGCGGCCGAGCTTGCGGTCGCCGCGGTCCTGCGCGCGGTCAGAACGGCCAACGCTCTCCGCTAAGCGTCCGAAGACCGACGGAGCGGCGTCCCGCGTAGGCCGCGGATCAGGTCGGCCTTGGTGACGATCCCCGAGAGCGTGCCACGCTCCGCAACCAGGACCGCGGGATACCGTCCGAATACCCCGGGGAGGAGGTCGGCGGGAAAAGCACCGTCGACGAGAGGGTAGGCGGTTTCTTGCACGTCGCGAACTCGGATCCTCCGGGCGTTCGGCTGCGCGAGCGCGCGAAGGAGGGCGGACTCGGAGAGGGACCCCACGACCCGGCCGTCGTCCACGACCGGAAGCTGGGAGAACGCGCCGCCTTCCATGCGCTGGGCTGCGGTCGCCAAGGTCGCGGACGACTCGACCGTCACGAGCGACCGATTCATGAGGTCCGCTACGGTGAGCTTAGGGGTAGCGAGCCCCTCCTGGGCCTCGAGGTAGCTTAGGATCCGCTGGACGAGCTCGTAGGACGGGCGGATCTGCCCTCGCTCGATCCTCGAGAGGGTGGCGTCGCTTCGCTCGACCGCGCGCGCGAGCTCGCCCAACGGAATCCCGAGCGCGAGCCGTCGCTTTCGAATGTCGCCGAGAGAGTCCATCGTCCCCGGGACGTCCCCTGGGGCTTATGGCCCTTTGCGCCTCAAGCAACCGTGCGACCCGGTGCGGTTGCGCGACGCGTTCCGCCGACCGAGTCGACTCGCGCGATCCGTCGATTCCGCGGCGGAGCCCACCGAAAGGTAAAGGGGAGGCCGGTGTCTCCCACCGGGCGCTTCTATGGACGCGCCGCCACGACGGATTGCGTGGATCTCCCCCCCACCCGAAATCTGTGCCCTCTGTAAGGAGCCCCTCGGCGACCCGGCCGAGACGAGCTCCTGGAACGGGGTTCCCGCCCACCGCGACTGCGTCCGGATCCAGCTGGTGAAGCGCGACCCCGCGTTCCGGGAGACCTTCGAAGGCGACGAGCCGCCCGAGGAGTCGGGCGATGCGCTCGACGGCGTGCTCCCTCGGGACGACGACGAAGGAGACTTTGGGTAGGAGCGCCTCCGTGGGGAGCGCCAACCCTCGGTAGTCGCTACGCCCGCTTCGCAAGCCTTTAGAAGGCGTAGCTCTAGTGAGCCCGGCCGCCGATAGGCACTGAGGCCAAGGACACGCCATGCCGGAAGTAGTCATCACCTGCGACTGGACGATGATGAGCAACCATCACGGCAAGGAGTTCCTCGGTTTCGGGACCACGACCCCGGCGTACATGTTCCCGGAGTCCGTGTACCAGAGACTCTTCTTCCCCAAGATGCCCGTCGACGAGCACGGCTACCCCCGCGAGGCCCCCTACGGGATGCGAAAGATCGAGGCCGCCCTGTTGGACGGAGGGTTCGATGCCCGGATCGTCCATCCTAGTCACCTCGACCGGTACATGCCCGGGGAGGCGAAGGTCCTCCTCATCTCCGGCCACGACTACTTTGGGCTCAACCCTCCGAGCTCGACGTTCGGCGGGGTGATGCGTAAGGAGCCGCTCAACTGCGTCAACTTCAAGCGGATGATGACCCAGCCCGCGGTCGTCGAGGCACGCCGTCGGGGCCTCAAGATCATCGCCGGGGGTCCGTGCGCCTGGCAGCTCTCGCCTCCGACCCGCATGAAGCTCCCTTGGATCCAGGAGTTCGTCGATTCGTTCGGCGGCCTCGACTGCGTCGTCGAGGGGGAGGCCGACCTCTTCGTCAAAGAGATCGTGGCGAAGGCGCTTCGGGACGAGTTCCTGCCTCCGCACGTAATCCTCGGCCCCAAGGAGGCACCGAAGGTCGAACAGATCTCCTCGATCAAGTTCCCGAGCGTGAACGGGCTCATCGAGATCGGACGGGGGTGCTGCCGGGGCTGCTCGTTCTGCTCGGTCACGACGCGCCCGACGCGCTGGTACGGCCTCGACAAGATCGAAGAGGAGCTTAAAGTCAACGCGAAGATCGGGATCCGCAAGGGGATCCTGCACTCCGACGACGTCTACTTCTACGGCAGCCCCAACGTGATGCCCCACGAGGAGAAGCTGCTCCCGCTCCTCAAGCTCGCGAAGCGCTACTACGACCAGGTCGGGTGGAGCCACGTCGCCGTCGCGTCGCTCATGACGAAGCCGAAGCTCCTCGCGAAGTGCGCCGAGATTTTGGTCGACGAGAAGCAGAGCTGGTGGGGGGTCGAGGTCGGCGTCGAGACGGGATCTCCCCACATGATCACGGCGGCGATGCCGGGGAAGGTCGCCCCGTTTAAGGCATCCCAGTGGCCCGAGCTCGTCGTGCAGGCGGCGGGGCTCATGAACGACAACCACGTCTACCCCGCGTGCACGTTCATCGTCGGCCTTCCTCAGGAGACCGAGGACGACGTCATCAAGACGATCGAGCTCATCGACGACCTCTGGGACTTTAAGGCGATCCTCGTCCCAATGTTCTTCGTCCCTCTGGGGCACCTAAAGTCCAAGGACTGGTTCCGCCGCGATCAGATCAGCCCGCTCCAGGAGGAGCTCCTCCTGCGGGCCCTATCGCATGGGCTTCGCCAGTCGAAGGTGATGCTGAACGACTTCTTCGACTGGGAAGGGGCCCACACGAGCCTCTACCGCGCAACGTTCCGTGGATTCGTGGGGTTTCTCGAGCTCATCACGAAGCTCCACGGCCTATCGAGCTTCCCGAAGCGGCCGGGAAGGGCGATCGAGGACCCGAACCGGACGCCCGACCGGCTGCCGATCCCGACGATCCCGGTGCGCGAGTGAGATCGCTCGGATCACTCTTCGTCGAAGGCGAACTCGTCCTTGAGCGGCGCACCCGCGTCGGGTCGGTGGAGCGAGCGGGCGCGGTATCGTCGCACGGGTTCCTCGACGGTCGTCGCGCCTCGGTGGTCCACGACGTCGAGGTGGACCTCCCCCCCGTTCCCGTCGTAGGCGCGCCAGGACCCCGGCCCGTACGGCGCTCCGAGGATCAAGTGGCGACGCCCCCAGCTCCGAAACAACCTAAGGTCCGCGTCGGAAGGGTGGAGGGCCCCCGAGGGGTGGGAGTGGACCGTCCCCGCGGTCGAAAGGTCGGCCGGGAGCATGTAGAGGAGGAAGTTCGCGTGACGTCGGCCCGCCGTCGTCCCGGGGACGAGGAGCAGCTCGCTGATGAGGCCCGGGGGATCGGCCCGCATCACCCCTCCAAACTCGTTCGGGTAGGACGAGCGGGCGCTCGCGAGCGCGCTATCCAGCGCTCTTCGCGTGATCGCGGTGGGCGTGTCGCCGACCCGCGGTCCCCCCTCGGGACGCTTACGGTGGGGACGGAAGATCGGCATACCGCCCCTCTCGGCCGGGTTCGTCGCTCCACGGAAGGATCCGCTTCCCTCGGAGGCGCTCGAAGAACCGGGAACCGAACCGTACGAGCGTCGCACGCCGGGGGGAGCGGTAGATCGTGACCCCGGTCGAGTCGGGGAGAGGGTACTGGCTCTGACCGTCGGCGATGACGATCGCTCTCCGGTCCTCCTCGATCGACGTGAGCCGAATCGTGTGGAGCGGCTCGACGACGACCGAGCGGGGCTCGACCCGAAACGGCGCGATCGTCGTGAGGAGCAGCGCGTCGAGCGCGGGGTCGACGATCGGCCCCAGCGAGCTCAGCGAGTACGCGGTCGAACCGGTCGGGGTCGCAACGATCACGCCGTCCGCGCGGATCTTTCCCGTGACCTTACCGTCCACGGCGATCTCGAAGAGCCCCATCTTCCCGACGGGCGTCGAGTGGACGACGAACTCGTTGACGACGTCGGGGAGGGCCTCCTTCCCGATCTGTCCGGCGAGCTTCATGCGGCCTTCCAGGAAGTATCGGCCCTCGAGGAGCCGGTCGACGGCGTCGTCGACCCGCTGCGTTTCGCGCCCGTCGACCTCGGCGAGCACGCCGAACGTGCCCGCGTTGATGGCGAGGAGCGGCGCGTCGCAGCGGCCGAGCACGTAGAGGAACGTACCGTCTCCGCCGATGGCGACCAGCACGTCCGGAGAGAGGCCCTCGATCGGCTCGTGGGGCCGGTCGGGAGCGAGGTCCGGCGTCTCATCGCTCACGACCACGTGGGCTCGGTCGCCGATCCGTTCGATGGCTCGATGGGCGATCCTGAGCGCGTCGGGTTTCTTGGGGTTCGCCGCGACTCCGATTTTCACAGATACCCTTCCGAATGCGCTGCGTCCCCGAACTTTGGATCCCCAAACCCGAGAACACTGGTGCGCCGATCGACCGTGAGGGGGAAGCCATTGAGCGGTCGCCCGTCGGCGTCGCGCACGCCTCCGCCGGCCTCCTCGAGGATCCGGTACGCGGCCGCGATGTCCGTCGCCCTCAGGTTGAGGGGCTCGGGCGTGTTCTCGAAGACGTAGGCGTCGGCGGAGCCCTCGGCGACCATCACCATCTCGAGGGAGGCGCATCCCAGCGACCGGACCCTGCGGACCCGGCGGGCGAGTTTCACCGTACGCTCGGTCGCGTGATGTCCCAGGTTGAGGAGGAAGAGCTCGCTCCGAGGGTTCCACGGTCGCGGATGGATCGGGCGCCCGTCTCGGAACGCCCCTTCCCCTCGGACCGCCCAGTACGTCGTGCCACGATACAGGTCGCGGACGACGCCGAGCTCGACGCCGGCGAGGTCCTTCGTCCCGAGCGCGAGCGAGGTCGTCGAGAACGGGAGGTTCCTCAACGTGTTCGTGGTGCCATCGATCGGGTCGACCACGAGGGTCTTCCCTCCGCCGCGTCGCACGTGTCCGATCTCCTCCGAAACGAGGTCCCACGGAACATCTTCCGCGTCCAGCATCCTCAGGACCTCGGACTCGGCGGCCCGGTCGAGCTCCTCGGTCGGTGTCCCGTCGGCTCCCAGGCCGACCACGTCCGCGCGGTGCGGGGAACCGACGGCCTCCCGGACGACCTGGTGGACCGCGGCGCTGATCCGAAAGAGCACCTCGAGCTCGGAACGGGAAGCGCCCCTCACGGACGCGCTCACTCGCGGGGGACTTATGACTGCTTCTTGGCGGCGGGGCTCGGCGTCCGGCATGACGTTATCTCCCAACGCCGTTCGGGCGGCCGATGGAGCTCCAGTTCCTCGGCGGGGCCTCGGAGATCGGCTCCCTCGGCCTCGTCGTCCGCGACGAGGGACGCACCCTCCTCTTCGACTACGGTTTGACGCCGACCGACCCGCCCTCCTACCCTCGACCGGCTCCGACGAACATTGACGTCGCGTTCCTCTCGCACGCCCACCTCGACCACTCGGGGATGACCCCCCTATTGAGCCGGCTACCGAAGGCGCGGGTTGTCGCGACACCCGTGACGATCGCGGTCGCTGACCTTCTGACCCGCGACGCGCTCAAGGTCGCGCGCCTTGAGGGCTACCTCGCTCCGTACACCACGGCCGACATCCACTCGTTACACTCCCGCTTCGCGGCCGTGGACCGGCACGGAACCTTCCGACACCACGGGATTGAGGTCGAGCTCACCCCGGCGGGCCACATTCCCGGCGCGTCGATGATGCTCTACCGCGGAGGGAAGGATGTGCTCTTCACGGGAGACGTCCAAACGATCCCGACCCACCTGGTCGGGCCCGCGGAACCGATCGAGTGCGATGTGCTCGTGATGGAGTCGACGTACGCGGGCCGAGAGCACCCGGACCGCAAGGAGACCGAGCGCCGGTTCCGCGACAAGGTCGCCGAGACGGTCGAGCGGGGGGGGAAGGTGATCGTACCGGCGTTCGCGGTAGGGCGGGCCCAAGAGGCCCTCATGAGCTTGACGTCGTCCGGCTTTGAGACGTACCTCGATGGCATGGCCCGGAAGGTCAACGAGATCTACGAGGCGGCCCCCGAGTACCTCGCCGACTCCCGTCGGTTCCGTCGCGCGCTCGAAGGGGTCCATCTGGTGGAGCATCCGGGGGATCGGAGGAAAGCGCTCCGGGAGGGCGAGGTGATCGTCACCACCGGGGGCATGCTCGACGGGGGCCCGGTCCTCTACTACATCGGCGAGCTCTACCAGGACCCCAAGAGCTCGATCTTCCTGACGGGATTCCAGGTCGAGGGCTCGAACGGGCGCCAGCTGCTCGACGAAGGGACGCTCACCATCGACGGTACGACGATCCACCCCTCGTG
>JASHWY010000034.1 GCA_030043835.1 Thermoplasmata archaeon | reverse complement strand
GGGGCCGCGGTCGAAGAGACGATTGAGGAGCGATGAGACGCCGAGCCCCGCTTCTCGTGGTCACGCTACCGGCACGTAGCTTTACCGAGGCCCAAACGCAGATCCGCGTCGCCCGGGCGGGAGGAGCCGATATCGCCGAGGTCCGGCTGGACCGACTTCCGCCCGATGAGCTCGTGGGTTCCTCCCGCCTCTTTCCGTCTCCTATCCCGTTGCTCGCGACCTATCGCTCCCGCGGCGAAGGGGGCATGGGCCGGGACGAACCCGAGGCGCGTCGGCGGATCCTCGAGGACGCTGCGCGGCTCCCGTTCGCCTGGATCGACCTCGAGGCCGACCGCGATCGCACTCTCATCACTGGGCTCCCCTCTTCCTCCGGTCGGGAGTTCATCCTGTCGACGCACCTCCCGTCCGACGTCTCGTTGGACGAGCTCAACCGCCGGTTCCGGGAGCCCGTGCCCCCCCGGACGATCCGCAAGATCGTTCTCGAGTGTTCGGTCTCGCGATGGCTCAAGGACGTGGTTCCCAGCCTCCCCCCGCCCGGCGAGGTCCCGCTGCTCGTGAGCGCCACCGGTCCCGCGGGACCGCTCTCCCGAGCCTGGGCCAAGCGCCTCGGCCTTCCGGCGATCTTCGCTTCTTTGCCGCGGGAGGCGGTTGGGGCAGGCCTCGTCGCCGCCGTCGAACCGAGCCAAGTCCCGGTCGACCGGCTACGCCGGTACCTCGACGCCGATGGGGAACCTCCCCTCTTCGCCATCGTGGGGCACCCGGTCTCCCATTCCCTCAGCCCGGATCTCCACTCGCGATGGATGCAGGACGACGGACGGCCCGGCCTCTACGTGCCCATCGACATCGGGAGCGACGAAGAGTTGATCCGGACTCTGCCGGTCCTGGCCCAACAGGGCTTCCGTGGCGTCAACGTGACGCATCCGTTCAAGGCGATCGCCCTCGGAGCCGCGAGCCGCGTCGAACGAGCGGCCGAAATCTGCGGGGCCGCGAACTGCCTCACCTTCGAGGGAGAGGAGCTCGAAGCGCAGAACACCGATCTCGCCGCCATCCTTCGCCGGCTCGGCGAGCTCCGCGAGCGCGGGCAGTGGGACGGCCGCTCGCTCTCGGTCATCGGAGCGGGCGGTGCCGCCCGGGCAACGCTCGCGGCGGCCCGAGAACTCGGAGCGCATGCTCGACTCTACGCGAGGCGGCCCGAAGCGGCGGCCGAGGTCGCGCGGTCGTTCGGCGCCGCCGTCGGGGACGCGTCGGCCGATGGACCCTCCTCTTTGCTGGTCCACGCGACCCCGTTGGGTCGAGACGCGTCGGAGCCGCTCACCGTGCCGTTGGCACGGCTCGTGGGTCCGGGGACCCATGTGGTCGACTGGGTCTACGCCCCGGAGCACGGGATCGTTCGGTCGACCATCGAAGCGCGGGGCGGAACCTACGAGGACGGGTGGAGGCTACTCGTCTACCAAGCTGCGGCCAGTTACGCCATCTGGTGGGGCGAGCCACCCGACGACCGCGCGGTGACCGCCGCGGCGCAGGGGGAGCTGTGATCGGCGTAGCTCGGTCGACCGCCGCCGTCACGGTCGTGAACGCGCTTCCGACCGGTGTCGGGTGCGCCCTCGGAATCGACCTCTCGGTGCGCGCCCGCGTCGTCCTCCGGCAGGAGCCCGCGGGCCGTGAGCCCACGGTTAAGATGTCGCGAGCGGCTGGAACCCCCGTCGTTCGAGAGTCCCTCCGCCTCGCGATCGATCGATACGCCCCGGGGGGCCCTTGGTCGGCGAGGCTCGACCTAACGTCCGAGATCCCTCCGTCGCGGGGCTTGAAGAGCTCGAGTGCCGTCGCCACGGCGGTGGCACTTGCCACCGCGCGGGCGGCGGGCAAGGAGCCTCCGGCGTTCGAGATCGCCCAACTCGCGGCCGGAGCTGGGCGGACGGCCGGGGTGAGCGTTACGGGTGCCCTCGATGACGCGTTCGCGAGCCTACGACCGGGCTTCTGCGTCACGAACAATCGCACCGATGAGCTACTGCGCACCGCGACGGTCCTCCCCGATTGGCGCGTGGCCCTCCTCATCCCCCGCCGGCGGCATCGTCCGTCGCCCGAGTGGAAGAGCGCGTTCGAGGAGCGCGCCGTGGAAGGCCGGCGAGCGGCCGACGCAGCGCTCGCGGGGGACTGGTGGACCGCGATGACGGAGAACACCGAGCTCGTCGAGCGAACGATGGGCTACGACTATCGCTCGCTGCGAGAAACGCTGAAGGCGTCGGGGGCGATCGCCTCGGGAGTGAGTGGACTCGGCCCTACCTTGGCCGCCATCGCCCTCAAGGAGGTGGGACGATCGGTCCTTGCCGCGATGCCCCGCCAGCTCGGCGAGAGAAGGCTGGTCGCGCTCTCTACCGATGCGGAGGCGGCCTCCGGAGGATCGCCGTGACCCACGCTCGCGTGAGGCCGGGTCCCGTCTCGGGCCGAATTACCGCACCTCCCTCGAAGAGCTACACCCACCGTGCGCTCGTCGTGGGTCACCTCTCCGGGCGAAGCTTTTCGGTCGACGGCCCGCTGGACGCCGACGACACGCGGGCGACGGCTCGCGCTCTGGGAGCGCTCGGCACGCCGGTCACGCGAGGCCGAGGTTACTGGACCGTTCACGCGACGCGTCCTCGACGGGCTCGACGGGCCATCTCGATCGACTGCGGCGAGTCCGGGACGACATTGAGGTTTGTCGCAGCGTTGGCCGCCCTCCACGCCGAACCGACCCGTCTCACGGGCGAGGGCCAGCTCGGTTCTCGACCGTTGGCTCCCCTTCTTCGAGCACTGCGGTCGCTGGGAGCCATGTGTCGAACTCGCGAACACGGTCCTCACCTCCCGGTGACGATCTCCGGCCCGATCGACGGGGGCCGGGTCGACCTCGACGCTTCCGAGAGCTCGCAGTTCGCGTCCGCCCTCCTCCTCACCCTACCGACCCGCCCCCACAGCTCCACGCTCCGTCTCACCGGACCGATCGTCTCCGAGCCGTACATCGCGGCGACGAGGGCCGTAGTGTCCGCGCACGGGGTGACCGTGCGCGGGACCCGGCGCGTTCTCCGGATCCCCGGCGGACAACATTACTCTGGGTCCAGCTTCCGCGTCCCCGGGGACGCGTCGTCGGCGGCGTACCTCTGGACCGCCGCCGCGATCACGGGAGGCCGGGTACGCGTGGACGGCGTATCGCCGGTCTGGCCCCAGGCCGACCTCGCGGTGCTCGACCTATTGAAGCGGGCCGGTGCGGAGGTTCACTCCTACCCGGACGGAGTATCGGTTTGGGGTCGGTCCCTTCGCCCGTTCATCGTCGATCTCACCGGCGCCCCCGACCTCTATCCTCTCGCCGGAGTCCTCGCTGCCGTGACACCGGGTCGATCCCGGCTCCGAGGGGCGCCTCATGTGGCCCTCAAGGAGTCGGACCGAAGAGCGGGCACCGTACGGATCGCCGAGGCCCTTGGCGCGCAAGCCCACCTCGTGCCGGGCGGGCTCGACGTGTCGGGCACCCGTGAGCCGCGCGCCTTTTCTCTGTTGAGCGAGACCGACCACCGGATCGTCATGAGCGCGGCCGTCGGAGCGCTCTCGGCGGACCGGACGTCGACCGTGGGGGACGCCCGGGTCGTGGCGAAATCCTTCCCCGGATTCTGGAGCGCGATCTCGGCGATCGGCGCGGAGGTTCACGTCCGATGATGCGTTTCGGCGAGCGGTTTAAGGTCACGATCTTCGGTAGCAGCCATGGGCCCGAGGTCGGGGTCGAGGTCGAGGGGATACCGCCGGGCACTCCGGTCGATCCCGTCCTTTTACAGAACGCCCTTGACCGCCGTCGTCCGGTCGGGCGGCGGCTAGCGACCCGACGCCAGGAAGAGGATCGTCTCGTGATCGATCATGGCCTCACGGACGGGCGGACGGACGGGACTCCGTTCCGGGCGCACGTGCCCAACGAGGACGTAGAGCGGGCGCCGTACGACCGGAGGCACGACACGCCCCGACCCGGCCACGCGGACTACCCCGCCCGGGTCCGCTACGGGCCCGACGCCGATCTCTCCGGCGGCGGGATCTTCTCCGGCCGGATGACGGTCGGCCTCGTCATCGCGGGTTCCATCGGTCGCGCGGTCCTCGCACCCCGGAACATCGACGCCGTCGCGTACACGCGCTCGATCGGTACGGTCGACGCGGAGATCCCGGAATCGCTCGACCTTCCCGCCCTACGAGAACGAGCGGCCCAGAACGAAGTGGGCACGCCGGATGCAAAAGCGGCTCAACGGATGGAGGCGGCGATCCAAGCGGCTCGGCGCGACGGCGACAGCCTGGGCGGCGTGATCGAGGTCCGGGTCGATGGGGTCCCCATCGGGCTCGGCGAACCGTTCTTCGACTCGATCGAGGGATCGATCGCGCACCTCGCGTTCGCGGTCCCCGCGGTAAAGGGAATCGAGTTCGGGGCGGGATTCAGGGCGGCGCGGATGCGAGGAAGCGAGCACAATGACCCGTTCGTTTGGGACCATGGTGTCGTGCGAACCGTCACCAACAACGCTGGGGGAATTTTGGGCGGGCTTGCGACCGGCATGCCGATCGTCTTCCGGGTCGTGGTGAAGCCGACCTCGTCGATCGCGAAATCTCAGGTCACCGTCAACCTCGCGACGGGCCAACCCGCGACGCTTCACGTCGCGGGTCGGCACGACCCGTGTATCGTCCCGCGCGCCGTCGTTGTGCTCGAGTCGATCGCGCTCATCGCGATTGCGGACCTCGCGCTGAGGGGAGGCTACGCGCGATGAGGGACGATTCGATCCCTTCCGCCATACTCGGTGCCGGAGGTTACGTTGGCCAGCATTTCGCAAGGCTGCTCGCCGACCATCCAAGGTTCCTTCCGAGGGTCCTCGGTGCGGGGGAGCGAACGGCCGGGCAGCGCCTAAAGGACGTTTGGCAGCTCGAGGAGGCGCCGCCGGTCGACCTCGCGTCGGTTCGGCTTCGGCGCGTGAGCCCGGCGTCGCTCGCACGGGCCGGCATCCGTGTCGCGTTCTCCGCCCTCCCGTCGGGTACGGCCGGACCGATCGAGACCGAGCTCGTCCGGCGGGGGATCGCCGTCTTCACCAACGCGGCGGACCACCGGATGGACCCCGATGTACCCCTGCTGGTTCCCGAGGTGAACCCCGAGCACTTGGCCCTCCAAGCACGCCGGCCGAGCGGCCGGGGCGCCCTCATCGCGAACCCCAACTGCTCCGCGACGGGCCTCGTGCTCGCCCTCGCGCCGATCACCCGCCTCCTCGCCCCGCGCGCGGTCCACGTCACGACGTACCAATCGCTTTCGGGAGCGGGCTACCCGGGGGTTCCCTCCCTCAACATCGTGGACAATGTCGTCCCGTTCATCCGGGAGGAGGAGGAGAAGATCGAGCTCGAGTCGTCTCGGATCCTCGGCGGGCTCCGCGCCGGTCGGGTACGACCGATCCGCACCCGGTTCCTGGCCCATTGCGCGAGGGTCGCCACACGGGAGGGGCACCTCGAGGCGGTGACGATCGACGCGACGCTCCGGCCCTCTTCTACGGCGGTCGAGCGCGCCTTCCGGGAGTTCGACCCCCTGCGCGCGCTCCCTCTCCCGACGTCCCCCCACCCACCGATCGTCCTCCGAGCCGAAAAGGACCGCCCGCAGCCGATCCGGGACCGGTGGGCCGGAACTCCCGCCCGAGCCCGAGGGATGGCCGCGGTGGTCGGCCGGATCCGCTGGACACCTCCGTACCTAAGGTTCTTCGTGCTCTCCCACAACGCGGTGCGAGGAGCGGCCGGAGGCTCCGTACTCAATGCCGAGCTCGCGCTCGCCGGGGGCCTCCTAGGGGAAGGAGGGTCCCGATCCCGCCGATGACGCGAGGCCGGGCGCCCATCGTCCTCAAGTTCGGGGGCGCCCCGCTGAGCGACCTTAACCGCGTGCTCTCGGACGTTCGGGGCGCGCTCAGCGAGCGCGCCCCGGTGGTCGTGGTGGCGTCGGCGCGGGAAGGGGTGACCGACCTCCTTCAGGAAGCGATCGCGCACCCCCGGTCGCGAGTGCGTCACCGCCGGATCCTCGAGAAGGTTCGTCGACTCCATCCGGGACTTCCGGACGCTGGACGGCGTCAGCTCGTTCGGCTCGCTCGACTGCTCGCCCTCCTCGAACGGACCCCTCATGTCGACGGGCCGCTCTCCGACCGGATCCTGAGTCAGGGAGAACGCGTGGCGGTCCATTGGCTCTCGGCGCGCTTACGCGAGAGCGGGATCCGGGCGGTGGCGGTCGAAGCGGACCACCTCGGTCTCATCACGGACAACGCCTACGGGGCATCGTGCGTCCTTTTCGACCGCTCCCGTGTGGCCGTGCGGCGGGGCCTCCACCGGATCTTCTCCCGGGGGGAGGTCCCCATCGTCACCGGCTATTTCGGTAGGAGCTTAGAGGGCCGCGTCGCGACGCTCGGACGGGGAGGTTCGGACTACGCCGCCTCGGCGATCGGCGCTCTCATCGGCGCCTCCCGCGTCGAGCTCGTGAAACGGCATGTGGCGGTGCTCTCCGCGGACCCTCGCGAGGTCCCCGACGCGCGACCGATCCCGGACCTCTCGTACGAGGAGGCGGAGGAGCTCGCCCAGTTCGGCGCTCGAGTCCTCCATCCCCTCACGATCGAGCCCGCGCGGGCCCAAGGGATCGTCCTCAAGGTCCGCTCGCTCGAGGATCCCCACGTCGTCACGACCATCTCCCCCGGTCGAGCCGATCGCCGGAATCGCGCGCTCACGGTGCTTCCGTCGCTGAGACTCCTCCGGCTTCGGGTTCCCGGAGGCCGACAGCGTCCGGGCGTCGTAGCCGAGGTCTCTCAACGGCTGGCGGCGGCGCGGGTCAATCTCGTGCAGCTCTACACCTCGTCGGCCCTGCTGTGCCTCGTCCTCGAGCCCGGCCAGGTCGTCGCGGGACTCCGCGCTCTCGCTCCGGTGACGCGGGAGGCCGCCGCGATGGTCGAAGGCCCCTACCGCGTCTCGATCGTGACCGCGATCGGGGACGGCATCTTGGACGACCTCGACCGGATCCCGGCGAGCACGGTCTCTGGAGCCGAGGGGTTCAGCGCGACGCCCCGAGCGTTCTCGCTCGCGGTCGCCGAGTCCCGGGGTCTCTCGGTGCTGCGCGATCTCCATCGAGCGCTCGTGAGCGAGGTCGTCTCATGACCGATCCGTGGGACGCGTTTCGGGCGAGGGCCGAGCGGGATGAGCTCGCGGGGTATTTCGAGCGGTCCGCTCACGACCCGGGCGACCGGATGCAGGCCAGCTGGTTTGCGGGAGTCGGCTCGGTACGGACCCTTTCGCGCTCGAGCGACGTATCGGCCTTCGCTCAGGAATCCGACCGGTTCTTGCGGGGTGGCCGCCACCGGGCTCTTCTCGGTTACCTCGGCTTTGACGCCGTCGGTCTCTTCGAGCCCGCCCTCGACTCGTTCCCTGCGGGGTCGCCGTTCCCGCTCGGCGAGTTCGCGTTCGTCGACAAGATCACGGTAGGCTCCGGGAGCGGGCCCGTGCGACCCGCGTACCGTCCACCACACCACGGGCGCGGCCGGCCTCTCGCCGACTCGATGCCACGTCCACGGTTCGAAACGAGCGTGCGACGTCTCATCGGGGAGATTCGGGCCGGCGAGGCGTTTCAGGTCGTCCTGGCTCACCGGCGATCCTGGGCGCGGCCTGACGATCTCGCTCAACGCGCCGACAGGTTGCGGGAGTCCGAGCGCTATGCGTTTTTCTTCTACCTCCGCTTCGGCGACCGGGAGCTCATCGGGGCGAGCCCAGAGTCGGTGCTCGAGGTCGCCGGGA
Organism: Thermoplasmata archaeon; assembly: GCA_030043835.1. GTDB lineage: Archaea > Thermoplasmatota > Thermoplasmata > Lutacidiplasmatales > UBA184 > Lutacidiplasma. Next base: position 594 of record JASHWY010000034.1, on the reverse strand, counting down.
GGAACGCCCGGGTGAACCCGATCGCTGGAACGATTCCTGTCGGGGCCGGCAGGGCTCGACGGCTCCCGCTGGAAGCGGACCCCAAGGAGCTTGCGGAGCATCGGATGTTGGTCGATCTCGCTCGCAACGATCTCGGAAGGGTGGCGAGCCCGGGCACGGTCACCCTCTCCGTCGAGGAACGGCGCGAGCGGTTCGCGCGGCTCGAGCACCTCGTGAGCCGCGTCGATGCCCGCCTTCGGCCCTCGGTGGGTCCTTGGGAAGCCCTCGCCGCGGCGTTCCCCGCCGGGACGGTGAGCGGCGCCCCCAAGATCCGAGCGACCGAGCTCCTTCGCCGGGAGGAGGGAACCTGGCGAGGACCCTACGCCGGGACGGTCGGGCTCCTTAGACCCGGTCGTCGGGCGGAGTGGGCGCTCACGATCCGCTCGGCGTTCGCGGCCGGTCGGCGCCTCTACACGGCCGCCGGGGCGGGGATCGTCCATCGGTCCCGGCCCGCGCGCGAGTTCCAGGAGACGCTCGCGAAGCTCGAGCAGGTCGAGGCGACCTTGGTGGGAGGCGTGGCGTGAGGATCCTCCTCGTGGACCACGAGGACTCGTT
>JASHWY010000033.1 GCA_030043835.1 Thermoplasmata archaeon | reverse complement strand
CGGGCGTGCGTTCCCTCCTCGGCGAGCGCCCGAGCGCCCGGATCCCCGGCCTCCCATCGGACCGGGCCTGGGTCGACCCTCAAGGGATCCTCCGGGCGGACGTCTGCCTCGTACCGCTCGAGGACGGAGACCGGACCGAGGCGCTGCGAGCGGTCGGAAAGCGGGTCATCGCGATCGACCTGAACCCCCTTTCCCGTACCAGCCAGGCCGCCGACCTCCCGATCGTGGACGAGCTCACCCGCGCGCTCAAGAACCTCGCCGCCGACGCGCTCACGCTGCGGCGGAGCGGGCGAGTGCCGATCTTTCGACGCCTGGCGCCACAGACCCTGATCGTCGACGCCCTAACAACGATCGACCGACGGCTCACATCGGCGGCGCGGGCTCGCCCGCGGCCCTAAGGACCGAAGGGGCGAGCTTCACGGCGACCTTCTCGAGCAGCGCTCGGTCGGACGCGTTGAACGCCTGGACCTCGTTTGCGTCGATGTCGATCTCGCCCACGACCGCTCCATTGTCCCGGATGGGGACGACGATCTCGGCCCGGGTATCAAGGAAGCAGGCGAGGTAGGCGGGTTCGGCCCGGACATCGTCGACCACGACCGTCCGGTCCTCGCGGGCCGCGAGTCCGCAGACCCCCTCATCGATCGGGATGCGAGTGTGTTCGGTGGCCGCCGGCCCCACCCAGGCTTCGAGAACGAGCGTCGTGCCATCGCGACGGTAGACGCCGACCCATCGGTAATGGCGGAACGACTCGTGAAGGAACCGACAGACCTCGCTGAGCGCAGGGCGACCCGAGAGGTGGGCGAGGATCGAGTCAACCTGAAGGAGGGCCGCGGTGGCGGCGCGCGGAGCAACGGTCATGGGCGAGCGCCCTGCGCTACCGCGACCCTCCGAGGGAGGGCAGCGCCGAGGGGGAGACTCTCCCCCGGGACGGATCGGCCGTTCCCGGGGTTTGAACTCCCGAGGCGATTGCCGCCACGAGCTTTCCAGACTCGCGCCGTACCGGACTGAGCCACCTCGGCACGCCCAACCGCGAAGGGTGGGGACCCGCCGATATAGTTAGCGGAGGAGTCGTTCGCTGTCAGTCCCGGACGGGATACCAACCGCAGTTGGCGCAGCCGACCGCCCGCTCGTCCCCAGGGATCGTCGCGCCGCAGTCGGGGCACGCCACCGGAGCGGCCACGGAGAGCGCGAGGCAGTCGAAGCAGCTCCCCCGGCGGCGGTCGCCGGGGAGGAGCACGATCGCGCGGCCGCAGAAAATGCAGCTTCCGAACCGGTCCTCGGGAGCCTCGAAGCTTCGAGTGTCCGAGAACGAAAGCATCGGGCGGGTCCACGATGCGCCGCCTACATAAGGCCTCGCGCGACGGCTCGCGTGAGGACGTCCGAAACCGATCCGGAGGGGCCATCACGGGTCCCGCCAGCGGGCCTTGAACGCCGCGATCAAGAAGAGAGCGGCCGTGAACGCGCCCAGGACGGACCAGTCGACGATCCCGCTCGATAGCGAGAGCGGAGCGAGCCCGACCGCGCCTTGGACGAGACCGGCGGCGTACGTCGTCGGAGAGAATCGAGCGACGAACTGGGCCCACTTGGGAAGCGCGGAGATGGGATAGTAGACCGGTGGGAGCACGGTGAGCACCAGCGAAATGATCGGGCTAAAGAGGAACGTCTCCCGGACGTCCTGGAAGTACGTGGTGAGCGTGAAGGCGAAGGCGCTCGCGAACCCCCAGACGAGAAGGAGGACTCCGGTGACGACCGCGACCGTGAACGGGGTCGCCCAGCCCTCGTAGACGAACAGCGCCACGAAGACGGCGAGAGCCGGGATCGAATAGACGAGCTCCGAGAGAGCCATCCCGGCCACGTACGTAGGGGCCTCGACCGGCGACGCCACGACCACATCCTGGAACTTGAGGTCGTGCCGGTAGTGGGTCAAGTCGGACTGGAGGCTCGTCCCGACCGAAAGCATCGTGAGGACCATGCCCCCGAGGACGCCGTAGAGGAGGAGGCGACCGGCCGACACGATGTAGATGAAGAACAGGAAGGAGAGCGGAGACGCGAGGATGCTCGCGAGGTAGAGCGGTTGGGTCCGGATCGGGATGATCCCGTTCAAGAGAACGAGGGTGAAGAGCGACCGTAAGCGGTTACGCGCGCTCAAAGACCCCCTCCTCGGCGTCGCTCGGGAGCGCGTCGTCTTGGATCGACCGGCCGACCACATCGAGAAAGATGTCCTCGAGGCTCACCGGGCCCATCGAGAGCCTCGCCCCCCGGTCGAGGGCTCGTCGGGCGACCTCCCGGGCATCGTCCTCTCGGGCGAAGACGAGGTAGCCGCCCTCGATGTTGGTGACCCGACCGTACGGCTCGAGCTCCTCGCGAGGGAACGGCGTCTGGACCGTCACCCGGTACGGGTAGCGCACGCGCGCCCGGAGGTCTTGCGGAGTGCCCTCGAGGAGAAGGCGACCTTCCTCCACCAGCGCGAGCCGGGCCGAGAGCGCCTCGGCCTCGTCGAGGTAGTGCGTCGTGAGGAGAAGGGTACGACGCTCGCGACTCGTGCGGCGGATCGCCTCCCACACCCCGCGGCGGGCGAGCGGGTCGAGTCCGGTCGTCGGCTCGTCGAGGAAGAGCACCTCGGCGTCGGAGGCGAGCACCATCGCGCAGAGCGTCCGCCGTCGCAGGCCGCCCGAGAGGCGCATCACCGACTGGTGGGCGTACTCCGTGAGGTCGAGCTCGGCGAGCACGTCCTTCGTGCGACGTCGGGCGTCCGGGGAGTCAGCGCCCCGGAGCTTGAGGTAGAGGTAGACCACTTCGTCGACGTTGAGGAAGTAGAGGGGACGGGACTCCTGCGGCACGCAGGCGACCTGGGTCCTGACGACCCTCGGTTCCTGGTCCACATCGTGGCCGAGGACCTCGATGACGCCAGAGGTCTTCGTGAGCTGCGTCGCCGCGATGCGAACGAACGTCGTCTTGCCCGCACCGTTCCGTCCGATGAGCCCGTAGATCCGTCCGGTCGGGACATCGAGGGTGAGGTCGTCGAGGGCGGCCACCCCGGGAGGGGCGTGAGAGTAGACCTTGCGAAGATGCTCTGCGTGGATCGCCGCGCTCATGGAGGCGGAGGCAGACGCCGCGACGTTCATAACGGCCCCGAGTACGGGTTCCATGGATGCCGGGAGGACCGGCCAAGAGCCCTTCCGCCTTCGGCCGCGGACGGCCGCGACGAACGGCTCGAGCGAGCGAGAGTCTCCGGGGGAACTCCCGCTAGCTCAGAATCTCAGCGAGGCGACCTTCCGTTGCCCCCCGGCGGATCTCCTGAGCGATCCGTCGCCCCGTCGAGAGCTGGGGCTCGATGAAGTCGGAGTACGGACTCCCCGAGATGAACAGATTGGTTCCGGCCACGATCCGCGTCGAGATCTCAAAGACCTTGAACTCGAGGTCCTCGGTCATGATCCCTTCGAGGCAGAACGGACCGACCATGCCTCCGAACAGCTCGACCGACCGCTCGACGATGCGGGCGGCAACATCGAACGCCCTCGGGAGGAGCGATTCCCGAAGGACGACGGGGACGTTCCCCGTGACCACGAAGGTCGGTCGGATTCCGACCTTGAGGAGTTCCTCCTGCGCCCCGAGCTTGTAGAGCTCGTCGATGTTCGCTTCGTCGCGTCGATCCATGCCGAGGAGCTCGATCGATCCGTGCCCGACCCGGTACCCCCGATCCGAGAGCGGCGAATAGAAGAAGTGCATGTAGTAGCGCGTGCCGAGGACGTACTCTTGGATGACGTACGGGCCCGTGGGTCGAAACTCTTCGAGCCCCTCGCGGTTCTTGGCGAGGAAAAAGCCCTTCCCCCCTTTCGCGCCGTAGTACTTCACGATCACCGGGCCACGAATCTCCTGGGGGTCGTCGATGAGCTTCGGCATCGTGACGCCGGCCGATTCGAGCCAATCCCGCTCCTTCCGGCGGTCCGATTCCCAGCCGAGCACGGCCCGGTTGCCGAACACCGGCACGTCGAGCTCCGCGAACGCCTCCGCGCCTAGGTATTCGACGAACGATCCGTGAGGCACGATGACCGCACCCTCCTCGCGAAGGCGGGCCGAAAGCGCCGCAAGCTCCTTCACGGTCGGCACCGAGAGGAAGCGATCCGGTCGGGCGAGAGGGAACGCGTCGTAGAAGCGAGGGGGCGGCCCGACACTGAGGCCGAGGGTCGGAAATCCTTCAACCCGAGCCCCGTGGAAGATCTGGAGCGACGAGTGCGAGCAGAGGGTCGCTACGGTCGGCGTACGCCCGCGGAGCGAAGCGAGGCGAGACGGAGAAGCGAGGGGAATCCCCATACGGGGGAGTATCGGGGACGCTAGATAGCCTTTACGAGGTTCGTCGTTTTCGACGACGGTTACGGGGCCTCGTTCGACCCCTCGAGCTCCCAGAACCACCGCACACGTCGGGCCCCGGTCTCCGAGACCTTTCGACGAAGCTCGGGGTCAACCTTCGGGTCACGGACGAGGCGACGCACGTCCTCGGGCTTCCCCGAGGCGATCCGGTCGGCGAGTCCGGAGCCCTCGAGCAGCGGCCGGAGGGAGTCGAGCGGGTACTGCCACGCCTCCTCCCGTCGGCGGATCGCAACCGACCGCGTCCCCGGGACCCGGTGCACGCCGAGCTCCTCGGCTGCTCGATGGAGCTCTTCGGCCGTCGCCTGAAGCTCTTTCTCGAGTCGATGCTCGTCCGCGCGGAGCGCCTCGAACCGGTCGACGAGCGCGCGAAGACGGGCCTCGTCCATCGGGGGGACCGGTCTAAATTCCGGGCAGATCGACCGAAAGTCGCACCGCGCACATTGCCGCCCCGGAGTCGGTTCGAACGCCTCGGCGCGGATCCCGTCGAGAACGCCTCCCATCCGATCGTGGAGCGAACCGAGCGCCCCCCGATCACGGGGCGGGACGCGGAGCGGGGTCTGGGAGCGGAGGTGGTAGAGAACGAGCCCCTCCACGGGTTCCGTGTAGTTGCGTTCGACGAGCACCTGGTAGAGACTCAGCTGGTCGGAATCTCGAGCGTCGTCGTCCGAGAGGTCCCGCGACGTCTTGTAGTCCACGACCTCGAGCCCTCCCGACGCGGTCCGGTCGATCCGGTCGATGTAGCCGTGGATTGGGATTCCGTCCCAACGGGTCTCGAGGTGCTCCTCGACCGAGATCGGGTTCGGTCGCTCGCGGACGAGCTCGTCGTAGAACCGGCGTAAGAGGTCGCGGCCGAGCGAGCGATATCGGGCCTCCTCCTCCGGCGAGGCGTAGCCCTCCCTCAGCCATAGCCGATCGTAAGTCGCGAGAAGCTCCTCGATCGTCATCCACGCTCTCGGGACCGGCGGCCCCGT
>JASHWY010000239.1 GCA_030043835.1 Thermoplasmata archaeon | reverse complement strand
TTTTGGTCCGCCGTGGCCGGCCTCCGTTCGAAGGGCAGTGGGCGCTTCCGGGCGGGTTCGTGGAGCTCCGCGAACGGGTCGACGAGGCGGTCGTACGGGAGCTTCAGGAGGAGACCGGTCTCCGCGCCCGCCCCTCGCGACTGGTGGGGGTCTATTCCGGCCCCGATCGGGACCCACGCAAACCGACTACCACCGTTGCCTTCTTGATGCGTGGTCGAGCGGGAGCTCCCAAGGCGGGCGACGACGCGGCGGTAGCTCAGTGGGTCCCGGTTTCCGAGGCGCACCCGCTTGCGTTTGACCATGCCAAGATTCTCCGCGACGCTCGGCGTTTGCTTCGATCACGAAGAGCTTGAAGCGGCTCCGCGAGCGATTCCCCTTGGGTACCGGAGGTTAGTGTCAGGGTTCTCCCGGGGCCAACGGGGGAGCGCCGGCTGGGGTCGATGGCGAAGGCACCACGGCGCTCCGTCCACGAGACCACGAGAGGACGGCTGCCACGGCCAGGACGACCGCTGCCCCGTAGAAGGCGGCTCGAAGGCCGCCTAAGAACTGGGGTCCCAGAGCCCCGAGCGAGCTGTTGGTGCCCAGGAACACCTCGTAGGCCACGTACCGGGGGATGCTCGTCGAAGCGATCGTGACCGCGAGCACGAAACTCAAGAGCGTCCCCATGTTCGTGATCGTTGCCCGGAGCCCGCTGATGGCGCCGAACGTTTTCGGAGTCGCCTGGCTCATGATCGCGGTGGTGTTCGCGGGATAGAACATGCCCGAGCCGACCCCCGTCACGAGAGAGATGATTGGTACCCAGCCGAGCCATGTGGACAGGCTGAAGGTCGAATAGGCGAGCACGGCTACCGCCATGCAGAGAATTCCTCCCGTCGCGAGCAGGCGCGCGCCGTACTGGTCTACCCGTCGTCCCATGAAGGGACCCGCAAACGCGCCGAGGAGGTACCCCGGCACTAGGAGGAGGGAGGCATCGAGCGGGGTGAGCCCGCGAAGGCCCTGGAGGTACATGGTAAGAAGGAAAATTACCGCGAGGTACCCGGTCGCCTGGAGGAACGCCGCTATCAGGGAGAACCCGAGCAACCGTCCCCGAAGAGGGCGAAGGTCCAACATCGGCCGGTGCTCACGAAGCTCCACGAAGACGAACAGCGGGATCAGCGCGAGCCCCGCGACGACGTAGAGCGCGTTGAGGAGGCTCGTCCCGTAGACGGCGAGCTCGATCGTCCCGTAGCAGATGAGCCCCAGCATCGCGGAGAAGACCGCGAACCCGGGCCAATCGAACGTGGTCTTTTCGGTGGCCGTTCGAGGTAGCGACCGGATGCCGAGTGCGACGGCGATCACTCCGATCGGGAGGTTGATGAAGAAGATGTACCGCCAGCCGAGGAGGGTCGTGATCGCCCCACCGAGAAGAATCCCGAGGATGGCGCCGACGCTCCATCCAAACACGAGGAATCCGAACGCTCGTCCTCTCTGGTTCGGCGGGAACGCGGCCGCGATCAGCGCACCCGAGTTCGCAAAGATGAAAGCGGCCCCGATCGCTTGGACCGCCCGGGCCTCGATCAAGATGCTTACGTTCGACGCGAGTCCCGCGAATAACGACCCGATCGTGAAGACTGCGAAGCCGATGTTGTAGACGAGGGCTCGGCCGAACATGTCGCCCACGCGCCCGGCCTGGGTCGTGAGCGCCGCGGTGATCAGGAGGTAGATGAGGATGGTCCAGATCACCGACGAGAGCGGCGCCGTCAGCTCCCGGGCCATGGTCGGAAGCGCCAGGATGACGATCGTGCTGTCGATGGCGACCATCAGCGTTCCGATCGTCGTGAGCAGAATCACGGCACCCTCGTTGGTTGAGGGCGACCCGCCGTACTCAGGTTGGGGAGACGAAGGACGGGTCGGAGAGGATGGAAGAGTCATCGCAGAAGTTCTTGTTTTCTCGAGCGTCGGCCCTCTTTTAGCGTTGTTCGCCGAGTTACCCTCGGTTCAGGTCCCCCGAGCCGTTCCTCGAATCTCGACCGCTGAGCCGTTTACGGGGCGCGCGAGCAGCTTTCTTGGCGGACAATTCTCCCGACTGGCAAACGGTCTTTATCTCCGGCCGAGTCCGGGGCATCGGGTTAGACCATGTCGTACCCGACTACGATGACCGGGAGTTGGCACCGCACGAAGCGAATTCTCGAGCTGCTCGCCCAGAGTCCTACCGGGGAGATCTCCCAGGAGCACGAGGCCGACTATCTGGAAGCCGAACGAGCGGCGATCCGGGACCAGCTCCATCCCGGAGGTCACGAGCACGGCCTCACCGCGGTCAGCAACGGCGGGCAGCGCATCGCGGGGTACACGAACTTCCTTCCGAACCGGTTCGAGGGGTTCTCGAAGACGGAGCGCGCTGGACTGAAGATATCGCCGGAAATGCTGCAGGAGTTCACGGAATCGAATCCGTTGTTTGCGGCCAACCTCAGCCAGGTCCAGTCGCTCTTCGCCCTTCCAAAGATCGACGCGCCGCTAAAGTACGTGGGTCGGGAGCGAGCCGCGCGTGAGGCCCGTGACCTGCGGCGACTGGGAAAGGAGGAGAGCGCAGAGAAGGTCTTCCTTCCCTCGCCCTCTCCGGGGGTCATCACGTTGTTCTATCCGAACAATCCCAAGGTCTACCCGACTCATCTCGCGTACCTCCGCGCGCTCACGAAGGAACTCCGAAAGGAGTACGAGGCGATTCTCGACGTCCCGGACGTCATCCTCCAGATCGACGCGCCCGACCTCGCAATGGGGAAGCAAACGGCCGTCGATTGGGGCAACGACTTCCTGACGGTACTTCCCGAGCACATCAACGCGATCAACGAGGCGATCAAGGGGCTGCCGCGCGAGCGGATTCGGGTCCACTACTGCTACGGCAACTACGCTGCGTCGCACATGAGCGATGCCGACTTCGCCGGGGTTCTCCCCCAACTCGCCCGCCTTCGCGTCGCCGGGATCGTGGGCGAGCTCGCCAACCCTCATCACGAGGGTGACCTCCTGATTCTGAAGCAGTTCGCGCGCGATCACGGTTGGCCCGCCCACCTTGCCTTCGCGGGGGGTGTGATCGACGTGAAGACACCGATCGTGGAGAGCCCCCGGACCGTAAAGTTCCGGCTCGATGAGCTCGCCTCGATCGTCGGCGCCGAGAACACTTGGGGAGGCACCGACTGCGGATTCGAAACGTTCGCCGGGCTCAATGGAGTGACCCGGCCGGTCGCGCTTCAGAAGCTCGCTGCCCTGGCGGAGGGCGCCCGACTCCCGAATTGAGCCCGGCGTCGTCCGGCCGGGGCCTCCGCGCCCGCTTCGACCGCCAGCGTCTTATCGCGCCCGGGAGGTGGGAACGCGAGCATGCGTCGCGTCCCGGAGAACCACCCCCGCCCGACGTTCCTCTCCGACTTCATTCTCGGGAGCCAGGACGGCCTCGTGAACGTCCTCGGGATCCTGCTCGGTCTCGTCGCGGCCTCGGCGAGTGCGCACATCATCCTCATCGCGGCTCTCGCGGCGCTCGCCGCCGAATCGATCTCGATGGGCGCGGTCGCCTACACGTCGACCCTCTCCCGTCGCCACCTCTACCTCTCCGAGACCCAACGCGAGCTCGACGAGATGCGCGAGGTCCCCCAGATGGAACGGGAGGAGGTTAGGGTCATCCTCCGCAACTGGGGCTACCAAGGCGACGAGGTCGAAGAGATGCTCCAGAAGATCGAGGCGAAGCCCAAGGCATGGCTCGACATCATGATGGCCTTCGAGCTCAACCTCTCCCAGGTCTCCGAGTCTGCCCCACTCCTGAGCTTCGAGACGGTCTTCTTCGCGACGATCGTCGGCTCGATCATCCCCCTCCTCCCGTTCTTCTTCTTGATGCACGCGACCGTGACGGCCGCCTACATCTCGATCGTGCTCAGCGGCGGAGTGCTCTTCGCCGTCGGATGGTACGAAGCCCGCACGACTCTCGGCAAAACCTGGCAGTCCGCCCTGCGAATGATCCTCATTGGG
>JASHWY010000238.1 GCA_030043835.1 Thermoplasmata archaeon | reverse complement strand
TCGCCGTCGGGCACGCTAAGAGCACGCTCTCGCCGGCGAGCGCCGGTCCCGCGGCCGCCGCCTGGGGAGGGTACAGGCTTACGATGCCGTCCTTCTCGAGGATCCGCTGCCACGCCGGCTCGATCGCCGTGTCGCGGAGGGGGACCGAAGACGCGGGCACGTCCCCGCTCCGGGTCGATCGAGGCCGCGGAGGCATGCCTCAAGCAGCCGGAGGCGCTACCTAAGGGTTCTCCGCACGTCCGGAGGTGAGGAGCTCCCGGCCGAGGATGAGCTCCTGGATCTCGGTGGTCCCTTCGACGATCGGGAAGACCCGGGCGTCGCGGAACAGCCGCTCCGCGGCGCGACCGGTGCGCGTGCTCGCGGGGCCTGCGACCTCGATGCCGGCGGAGGCGATCGAAACGGCCGCCCGCGAGGCCGCGAGCTTGGCGACCGATGCGTCGAGCGCGTACGGTGCACCGGCATCCTTTCGTTCGGCCGCGCGATCGACGAGCGCCCGGGCACCAGCAAGCTCCGCGAACGCGCGAGCGACCGCCGCCCGCTTCCAGTCGTCTACCTCCTCGCCGGCCGCGGCGAGCATCGTCTCGAACGCCGCCCGAGCGACTCCCAGGGCGCAGCTCGCGATCCCGACCCGCCCTCCGGTCAAGGCCCCCAAGGCGACCTTGAGCCCTGCCCCTTCGGGACCTAGCATCGCGTCCGAGGGAAGCCGGACCCCGTCGAGGACGAGCTCGGTCGTCTCGCTGCCCCGCAATCCCAACTTGTCGAGGCGCTGGGAGACCGAGAACCCGGGGGCGCCCGGCGGAACGATGAAACCGGAGATTCCCCGATGGCCGAGCGCCGGATCCCGGGTCGCGAAGACGAGGATCACCCCCGCGGAGACCGCGTTCGACGTGAACATCTTCGTCCCGCGGAGCACGAACCCCGCATCGGTCCTATCGTACCGCGTCGCGAGGCTCGCGGTGTCCGATCCGGCGCCGGGCTCCGTGAGCCCGAACGCGCCGACGAGTTCTCCCCCGGCGAGGGGTCGTAGGAACCGCTCGCGTTGAGCGTCCGTGCCCCACTCCAGGATCGGCGCGGCGCAGACCGAGAGATGGACCGCGAGCTCGACGGCGACGGCGGCGCTCGCGTGGGCGAGCTCCTCGAGTACGGCCACCATCGACCGGGTGTCCCCTCCGCTCCCGTTCCAGGAGAGCGGGACGCCGAGCCCGAAGAACCCCGAGCGTCTCAGGTCGGCGAGGACCTCGTCGGGGATACGGTCCCGCCGATCGATCGCTTCGCTCAACGGCGTGACTCGGCGATCGGCGAACGCTTGGGCAAGGGCCCTCCAGCCGGCAGCGTCGCGCGGCAGGTCGGTCGGCACGGCCGTCAAGAACGCAACGAACGTTTAAGGGGGTACGCCGGGTCGCCGTCGCCACCACTCAAGGAAGCGATGCCGGGAGTTCCCACCCCGAAGGACCGGTTCACCTCGCTCGACACCCTCGCCCTCGCCCGCGAGCTACGCGCGCTCGGTGGGGGACGGGTCGACAAGGCGTTCGACCTCGTCGAGGGCGGTTGGTCGCTCACCCTTCGCGCCGCGGGCGAAGGCCGTCGCGAGCTCGTCCTCGTTCCGGGCCGGTACGCCGCGCTCGTTGCCGAGGGTCCCCACCACACCGAGACGCTCACTCCGTTCGCCAAGGAGCTGAGGCGCCTTCTCGCGGGGTCCGGGCTCCGGTCGGTGGCCGAGCCTCAAGGAGAGCGGTATCTCGAGCTCTCGTTCGGACGGTCGGACGATCCGTCGGAGACGATCGTCGCCCTCGAGATGTTCGGTCAGGGGAACCTCACGGTGGCCCGAGCAGGGAGGATCGTGGCGGTCGCGACCTCGCGCCGCTGGGCCCACCGGGTGGTGCGGGTCGGTGCCGAGTACTCTCGACCCCCCCTGCGGGACAACCCGTGGGCGGTGACGTCGGCGAGCATCGAAGCCGAACTCACTCGCTCGCGCACCGACCTCGCCAGCACGATCGCCGCTCGACTCTCCTTCGGTGGGCCCATCGCGGAAGAACTGATCGCGCGGATCGGCCGGGACGGAAGCATGCCGGCGTCCGCCGACGCGAAAGGGCTCTCTACGCAACTGTACAGCGCGGTCCAAGGGCTCCTCTCCGACATTGGCGAGCGACCGTCGGGGTATCGGTACGCCCGGGACGAGGTCGTGCTGGACGCTACCCCGTACCCATCCCGACGCTGGGTCGACCAAGACGGTGTGACCGAAACGCGCCTTCCCACCTTCTCGGCGGTCGCGTTCGAGTACTTCCGATCCCTCACCCCGGCCGTCCCCTCCGAGGAGGAGCGACGTTCGGCCGCCGAACGGCGGGAGCTCGAGCGACAGGTAGAGCAACAGCGCGAGGCGGTCCGATCGCTCGGGGAGGAGATCGACCGTCTCCAGGGCGATGCCGAGGCGATCTTCGCACACTACCCCGAGGCCGAGGCCGCAATCGCTCAGGCGAGGGCGGAGGGGAAAACCGGCCGGACACTCCCAGCGAGGGTCGGAGAACGCGACGTCTCCCTCCAACCCGACACCTCGCCGCGGGAGTCCGCGCAGGGCCTCTACGAAGAGGCGAAGCGCCTCTCTCTAAAGCGCGCCGGAGCCCAGGACGCGCTCGCCGACACCGAGGCGCGGCTCGCGCGCCCGAGCTCGCCGAAGGCGGGACCGCCCCAGCCCACCGGTTTCCCCCTCGGGGGCCAACGCAAGACCCAGTGGTTCGAGCGGTACCGCTGGTTCGTGAGCTCCGACCGAGTGATCGTGATCGCGGGACGCGACGCTTCGTCGAACGACCTCATCGTACGTCGCCACCTCAAGGACGGGGACGTCTACGTCCACGCGGACCTCCACGGTGCGTCGAGCGTGATCGTGAAGCGACCGGTGGGCGGAGGCGGGATCACGGAGGCGACCCTGCAGGAGGCTGGCCAATGGGCCGTTGCGTACTCGAAGGCCTGGCGGGCCGGCCTCGCTTCGGCCTCCGCGTTCTGGGTGAGCCCGGATCAGGTTTCGAAGTCGGCGGCGACCGGGGAGTTCGTACCGCGGGGAGCGTGGGTAATCCACGGCGCGAAAAACGTCCTCAAAGACCTCCCGCTTGAGCTCGCGCTCGGAACGATCGTCTACGAGGGCTCCGAGCGCTGGACGGTCGCCCCGCCGTCGGCGGTTCGAGCGCTCGGCACAGTGCGGGTCCTTCTGACGCCGGGGGACGAGCGAGACCGGCGGGATCGCGAGGTCGAGCTCGCGAACGATCTCGGTCTCCCCCGACCTCTTCTCCAGTCCCTATTGCCGGCGGGGGGGATTGCGATTCGGCGACCGTAGATCCGCTGGACGTCCCGCGCAACGAACGCGTCGCCCGGCCGTCGCCAGGTTCGGCCCCGAGCCCGGAGCGCGACGACGTCGAGTCGAATCCCGTCGACCGTCACGCGTCCCCCCACCTCATACCGCGTCTCGGGCGACACGGCGAGCCGGCGGGCACGGGTCCTCGGCCCCTCTACGATCGACACCGGAACGACGGCGCCGACCTCGCGGACCGCCCAGAGCGTCGCGATATCGTCCGTCGAGGCGGAAGAGGCCTGTCGGCCGTCCCGGGTGTCGATCCGCTGGACCCGAACCGGCTCGCTCGACTCGGGAATTCCGGTCCCGACCTGGACCGTGCGGGAGCGGGGAAGTCGGATGAGCCGTCGATCGGAGGTGGGGCCGACCGACACGACGAGGGCGATATCGACCCGGCCCTTCGGCGTCGAAGCGAAGGGGTGGGTAAGCCGGCACTCCCGGCAGCGGGCAATTCCCCGTGCGCCGCCGTTCCCTTTAGCGGCCGGCCGTTGGAGCTTCAGGACTCGGTGGGGGGTGGACCGGCCACAGTTCTCGCAGAAGAGCATCGCGGAGAGGACCGTAGGTGAACTTCGGACGGACGGCTCGTGCGGCTCGACGGGAGGCTCGCTTGCGACCATGAGAGAAGGGCTCCGCGATCCGCCCGAGAGGTTTTCGAGCGCGACCCGGAGGAGTTGCAGAGTTCACGGATTTATAGCGAGCCCGCCCGCGAGGGTCCGAAGGACTCGCCTTTCTGGGCGGACAAGGATTTCCCCGCCGATGGACGGATATACCCTAGGGGCCCCTCGAGCCGTCCGTGGACATCGTCCTCGTCGGCACGGGAGTGTCCCCGATACCGCCTCCTCGGTACGCGTCAATCGCCCGAGCGATCTGGGAGCTCGCCGAGGCACTTCGGGCCGCCGGTCAGTCGGTCCGCATCGTCAATACGGTCCATCGCGGGATCCAGTTCGACCAGTTCCCGTTCGCCGCCGAGCTTGATCGTCTCCTCGGCTCCTCTCCCACGGACATCGTACACGCCCACGTCGGGGTTCCCGCCTTTCGGCTCCGGCTTCTCGGGATCCCGTACGTCTACACGACGCACAATCCCGCGTGGTTCGTCCCCGACCGGAGCCTCTACCGTTGGGTCTTCTGGTTCGACCGGTGGGCCACTCTCGGATCAGCGGTCACGATCACCGAGACCGAGCGCGTCGCCGAGGCCGTGCGGAGGTACGATGCATCGCGCGCGAAAGGTGAAGTCCGGGTGATTCCGCACGGGATCGACCTCAATCGGTTCCCGGCGGCGTCCGGCCCCGGCGACGGCAAGATCGCGATCGGCGTCGGGGCGGTCCGACGGGTGAAGCGCTGGGAGCTCGGGGCCCGGTCACTCGCGGGGACCGGGATCCGCCTCCGCGTGGCCGGACCGATCCAGGACCCCGAGTACGCCGACGAGCTGCGCCGGCTCGACGCCATCGACGTCCTGGGGGAGCTTTCGCACGAGGAGTTGATCTCGGAGATCCACCGAGCCGGCTTTCTCCTCCATCCGAGCGCTTCCGAGACCTTCGGTCTCGCCGTTGGCGAAGCGGCCGCGTGCGGGCGAGCGGTGGTCGCCTCGGACGCCGTCCGGTCGATCGTCGTGGACGGCACGACCGGCTTCGTCGCGCCGCCGGAGGAAAGTTCGACCGACCGAACGGTCCGCTTCTTTCGCGAGCACGCCCTTAGACTAAGCTCCGACGAGACGCTGCGAGCGCGGATGGGGTCGGCGGGTCGCCGGCTCGCGGAGGAGCGATTCGCCTGGCCGCGGGTCGCCGAGGCGCACGTGGCCCTTTACCGGGAGGTCGTGAGCAAGGCCGGTAAAGCGATTCCTCGGTGACCCTCCTCGCGGCCCCGGAAGGTTGAACGGAGTTACGAGCTAGGGGCCGCGTCGCGGAGCCGCCATCGACGGATGCTCGCGCGGTACAGAAGATGACGCGCGGAGGCCGGTGAGACTACGGCCATGAGAGCGGTCCCCAACGTGCCGGTGCGGCGAAAGCCGGGGCCCTTTCGGAGGAATCTGGCCGCGGCCCAGCGCGGATGATTCCCCCGGTCGAGGTCGACGAAGAAGCGGAAGGCGGCCTCATTCTCCGAGAGATACCAGACCATCGGGTCTCGGGGACCCAGGCGATCTTTGGCCAGTCGGGCCATGACGCCGTAGGCCCTCGCGAACCGGTCGCTCGCCTTCTGGTGGCGCTCCAGGAACTCCTCGAGCGAGGCGCCGCGGGTTTGGGACATGTGCTGCCCACTGTGGAGACGGAGCCGGGTGAGCGGTCGGGGGTCGAGCTTGAGGCCGCGACCGCTCAATCGAGCAGCGACCAGCCAGAAGAAGTCAGCGGCGTACTGGGCTTCGCGGAGCGGCCCGAGCCAGGTCCG
>JASHWY010000237.1 GCA_030043835.1 Thermoplasmata archaeon | reverse complement strand
GACGCCACCCTCTCGGTGCGCCTGGGCCGGGGTCAGAGACCCGCGGCAAGGAGCGCGTTCATCGCCTGAGTGAACGTCTGTTCGGGAGTTCCGGTCGCATTGATCCGGACCCACCGGGGCGCGTGGAACATCATCTCGAACTGCCGCTTCACCTTGGTGAGATACGGTTCGTCCTCGAAGAGGTCGAGCTGTCCCTTCCCTTCGAACCGCTTGAGCGCGACGTCCACGGGAGCGTCCAGATAGAGGATGATGTCGGGCTCCGTGGAGATCGAACGCTCTAGGCGCTCGAGTTCCCGGGCGGCCTCATTGGGTAGACCGGGTACGTGGTAGGCCAGTGTGGAGTAGAACGATCGGTCCTGGAGCACGATGTCGCCTTGATCGAGAGCCGCCTCGATCTCCGGGCGGAGGAGGGCTCGATCGAGCGTGGACGATAGCGCGGCGGCGAGCGAGTCGAGCTTCGCGATACGCGCGAACTGGGTTCGAAGGAAGCGGTCGGCGGGCTCGTGGAAGCTCGAGATTGAATGACCGCGACCGAGCAGCGCCGGAACGAGCCGCGCGGCGAGCATGGTCTTGCCCGTGCCGTCGATGCCCTCGATGACGATGTAGGTGCCTCGCTCGCTCATGGTGTACCGTTGAGGGTCGCTCTCCGGGAGGCGGGCACTCTCGTGGCCCCGAGGTATGGCGCCGTGGAGGGCCATCGTGGTCCGGGAAATAAACCATCGGACGACGCACCGCGAGCCGCCGCAAGGAGTCTCCGCATGACCGGCACGCGAATCGAGGGGTAGGCCGAGGCGCTTCTCGTTCCGCCGCACCGCTCTTAGGAGGAGTTCCGATTCGGCGTTGGACGCCGAGCGCGAGAACGGTCCTCGGTCCTCCGCGCGACGCTCCGTCAGCGCTCTCGGGCAAGAGGGAGCACGTTTATGCCCCGCCAGGCTCCCCCTCCAGCTATGCCCCCCATAGCGAGTCTGCGTGCCAACGCCAACGCGACGATCGATGCGACCATCACGGCCATCTCGGCCCCGCGCGACGTAACGACCTCCCGGGGTCCGTCGCGGGTCGCGGACGCGACACTCCAGGACGAGACCGGCACGATCTCGCTCACCCTCTGGGGCGGGGACATCGAGAAGTACTCGGTTGGGCAGAAGATCCGGATCACCGACGGGTGGGTGAAGGATTTCCGGGGTAAGCTACAGGTCTCGATGGGCCGTTCGGGCCGCATCGAAGTGCTTGCTTAGATCCCTCGTACCTCGGACTCGGCCGAGTTCTTTGATGGGCATCAGGCGCGCAGGGTCGCTCCGGTCGCCGGTCGGGAGCCTGCGCCTCGCTTCAGCGGGCGGACGACCAGCACCGGGCACGGCGCGCGGCCGACGAGGCCCGAGGAAACGCTCCCCAGGATGAGCCGTCGCCCGGTCGTAAGTCCCCGAGACCCGACCACGACGAGGTCGTAGCGGTTCTTCTCGAGAATATCGAGGAGCCGGTCCACTACGTTCCCCTGCACGATCATCGAGTCTACAGCGCTCACGCCCTGGGCCAGCGCGCGGTCCCTCGCCTCGTCGAGCACCACACCGAGAGGGCGCCCGTCGTCGCCGAGGGGGTAGAGCCGCTGCAGGTCGGCGGAGGGGGCCTCTGGGCTTTCCGATTGAACCACGACGATCGTGAGCGCCGACTTGAATCGGCCCGCGACCTCGATCGCCGCGTCGAGGGCTCGGTGAGCGTGGGCCGACCCGTCGAACCCCACGAGGATCTTCCCGAACATCCCCGGCGCCTGGCCCCCCCTCGCTCCGTACGTTCCTCTACCTCTTGAACCGTGGGACAGCGAGACGTAGGGCCTTAACTGCCCGGCCTCCCACCGAGTTTGTGAGGCGAGCTCGGCGGCACGGCTCCGCAATCCTTACAGGCGAACCGCCGATTTCCTCTTCGTGACGGCGAAGGCGCCGCGTCGCCCAGGCTCGGGCGCCGGACGCGCGGGGGTCGTGGCCATCGTACTTGCTGCCGGGGCTTCCCAACGGATGGGCCGGCCCAAACCGCTCGTCTCGGTGGGAGGGCGCACCCTGCTCGCGCGGGTCCTCGCCACACTTCGCACGAGCCACGTCGGCGCGATCGAGGTCGTTCTCGGCAGTGATGCCGAGCAAATCCGGCGTGCCGTGGCGCTCAACGGCGTCACGGTGGTCGAGAATCCCGACTTCGCCCAAGGGATGAGCAGCTCCCTGCGAGCGGGCGTCCGCGCGCTGCCGCCCAGCGCTTCGCATGCCCTCATCGTCCTCGCGGATCAGCCCTTCGTGACTGCCAAGACCGTCGATCGGCTGGTCCAGCGCGCGACCTCGGGCGACGGGAGGATCTTCATCCCTACCTACCGCGGCGTTCGCGGAAACCCGGTCCTCTTCGACGCGCGCCTCGCTCCCGAAGTCGACGCGATCCGGGGCGACGTGGGATGCCGCGACATGTTCCCGAACCACCCGCACGAGATCCGCGAAGTGGAGGTCGACGACCCCGGCATCCTGATCGACCTCGACACTCCCGCGGAGCTCTCCGCGATCGAGCGGGCCTCTCGATCGGGAGAGCCCCGGCGCGAAGCGCTACAACGGCTCGTGGCCCCCCGGACGACCCTCCATGCCACTCCGGAGGAGCATCCCGAGCCGAAGCGTCTTTGGAAGGCGCCCGACGTCCTCTCGATCGCCGAACGGCTTCGGGCCGAGGGAAAACCGTTCGCTCTCGCCACCGTCGTGCGCGCCCTCCGACCGACGTCCGGCCGGCCGGGCTACAAGGCGCTCGTGCGCCCGGACGGCAGTTCCGTGGGCTGGGTCGGCGGGAACTGCACCGAGCACCTCCTCGTCTCGGAGGCGAGAGCGTCCTTGCGCGATGGGGTGCCCCGACTTCTCCGTCTCTCGCCCGACGCGGGCCGGTCGCCGGCCCCGGAAGGGATCGTCGATCGTCCGATGGTGTGCCAAAGTGGAGGAACCGTGGAGATCTTTATCGAGCCGAATCTGCCGAAGCCGAACCTCGTCGTCGTCGGCGACTCTCCCGTCGCCACGACCCTCGCGACCCTGGGTCCCCTGCTGGGGTTTCGCGTCGTGCTGGTGGCGCCCGGCGCGAAGGAGGCCGACCTCCCCGAGGTCGCTGAGTGGGTTCCTGAGATCGGTGACCTCTCGGGCCACCTCGGGCCGAATAGCTACGCGGTCGTTGCGAGCATGGGGAAGTACGACGAGGCCTCCCTCGCCCTCCTCGCGCGGTCGCCGATGGCGTTCTTGGGGTTGGTCGCGAGCCGCAAGCGGGCGGCCTCCGTGTTCGCCGCGTTGCGGGAGGACGGGCTTTCCGCCGAAGAGATCGGGCGGATCCGCAATCCCGTCGGGATCGACCTGGCCGCCGAGACCCCCGAGGAGATCGCCCTCAGCATCATGGCGGAGATCACGAAGGTCCGTCGCTCGAGCTTCCGACCCGCCGAACCCCCAGCCGTCGCTGCGGCCCCACCGACCGAGCCCGCGATCGACCCGGTCTGCCACATGGACGTCGAGCGGACGACTCCGCTGCGCGCGGTTCACGCGGGAACGACCTACTACTTCTGCTCGGAAGGCTGCCGTCGCTCGTTCTTGAAGACGCCGGGAAAGTTCCTCGCGTAGCCGCAGCG
>JASHWY010000236.1 GCA_030043835.1 Thermoplasmata archaeon | reverse complement strand
CTCCAGGAGCCCGAGGAACGGTGGCTCGTGGACAGCGAGGCTCCTCACGAGTTCGGGACGGTGGATGGTGAGGTGGATGGCGACCGCGCCCCCATAGGAGTGGGCGATGACGTGCGCCGGAAAAAGGTTCGCGGACTCGAGGATCCCGGCGAGGTCGGCCGCGTCGTCGGCCACCGGATGAAGGCGGCGGCCGGGTGCGCTGCGTCCGTGCCCGCGACGATCGTACGCGACGACCTGGAGCGCCTGGGAGAGACCCGGAACGACAAGGTCCCAACTCTGGTGGTCCACGAAGGAGCCGTGAACGAGGACGGTCGGGTCCCCTTCGGCCCCGTGGACCTCGTAGTAGAGCGCTCGTTGGTCCACGGTCGCGAACGGCATCGTCCTCGGACGGCGCTCGTCACTCGCTGAGGCCGCTGAATACTCTAGCGGAGAGAGGGTCTTAGGCTGCTCCCCCAATCTGCGGAGCACGAACCGTCTTGTAGGTTCCTAGAGCTGGAGTCGCGTCGGGGATGATTGGGTGAGCGCAATCTTTCAGCGGCCGCTTTGCGAGATGGGGAGGGCGTACGACTTCGCGTTCCGCCCGATCCTCGGGGACCCGGAGCCGGGGTTCGGGGGAGGGTGCGATACCCGGCCCCATCGCGCCGAGCTGTTCGAGGCGCGGGCGGACCCGGGTTCTTCCTCGGCCGCGTGGCAGCCGTTCCAGCTGTGCGAAGACCACGAGGGTCAGCTCCGTACGATCGACGTGGGAAAGCTCCAACCGCTGGGTATCCCCACTCGGTTCCGCTCCCCTGCGCGCTGACGTCGCGCAGAGCTCTCCATCTCGGAACGAACAGATTAGAAGTCGCGACCCCATGAGGCGGTCGATGGCCGCGACCGAGCCCGTGAACCTCTCGTCACGAGTACGGCTGAACCAGGGAACGGAGATGCCCTGGCTAGGGCTTGGTGTCTTTCTGAGCGAGCCCGGTCGCCCCACGGAGCAGGCCGTGCGCTGGGCCCTCGAGGCGGGGTACCGACTCATCGATACCGCGGCGATGTACCACAACGAGGCGGACGTCGGCCGCGCGGTCCGTGGTAGCGGAGTGCCCCGGGAGGACGTATTCGTCACGACCAAGCTCTGGTTCACGGACCACGGCTACGGGAGCGCCCTTAAAGCCGGACGCGAGAGCCTAGAGCGCCTCGGGCTCGATTACATCGATCTCTACCTCATCCATTGGCCCCGAGCTCCCACGCCGGAGGCTCGCCTCGACACGTGGCGCGCGTTCGAGGTTCTTCAGAAGGAGGGGGTCTGCCGGGCGATTGGGGTCAGCAACTACACGGTCCGACACTTGGAGGAGCTCCGGAAGCACTCCTCCGTCTTCCCAGCGGTCGACCAGGTCGAGTTCCATCCGTGGGTCTACGATCCCGAGTTCCTGGAGTACGTCGTTGGCCACGGGATCCGACCGGAGGCCTACTCTCCGCTCACGAGGGGCCGCTCGCTCAACGACCCTATCGTGGGCGCGATCGCCAAAGCGCACGGTCGATCCCCGGCTCAGGTCCTGATCCGATGGGGGCTCCAGCACGGGATCATCGAGATCCCGAAGTCGGTCCACCGGGAGCGGATATTCGAAAACGCCCGGGTGTTCGACTTTGCGCTCTCGTCGGACGAGATGCGCCGGCTCGATGCGCTCCGAGGTGGACCTCGGGTGACTCAGACCGATCCGTCGACGCTCCCCTAGGCAGGAGGGCACGGGTCCAACGCGCGCGCGCGAGAAGATAGAGCGAACGGCGGCTCCTTTTCCCCGCGCGAGTTAATATATTATCCGTCGGTGAGAGACCTAGGTCCGCCATGGTTTCCGTAGAGGTAGTGCTCGAA
This sequence comes from Thermoplasmata archaeon, assembly GCA_030043835.1. Lineage (GTDB taxonomy): Archaea > Thermoplasmatota > Thermoplasmata > Lutacidiplasmatales > UBA184 > Lutacidiplasma. The sequence goes on along the minus strand of JASHWY010000236.1, from coordinate 3,685 downwards.
AGGTGCACCGGGTGCGCTCACTGCCGGGACGTTTGCCCTGTGACCGTCTTCGAGATGCGGCCCCGGGAAAGCTGGCCGGACGTCGTCGACGACCCCGGCGTGGCGGCCAAGTTCCAGTTCCGCGGGGAGAGGTCGGCCGTCATCCACGGCCCCGACTGCATCATGTGCGAGGCGTGCCTCTTCGAGTGCGAAGGCGAGTGCATCACCATCGTGGACGACGAGGGCACGGTCCACAAGTCGACCTACAAGTAGCCCCGCGACGCGACGTTAAAGCCGGGGGTGCCCGAGGCGCCCCATCGAGTGGGTTCGGTCCCGCCCGCGTCGTGAGGGCCGGCTCGCCCTACACCGCCGGGTGGGTCGGTTTGTAGAAGGTCGACGTCACGTGAGGGCTGCTGCCGTCCTCCGGGAAGCTCACCTTCACCGCGGAGGCGCGGCCGAACGCCGTAAACTCGAGGGAGTACCAGACCGCGACCCAGGCGCCCGCCGCCGACTGGAACGCCTCGCCGAAGTGGTAGGTCATCGGAAGGATCCGGCTCGCCTTCCGAGCGAGTCCGTACGACCAGTCGAGCGCCTCGCGGGCGTTCGTCGGCGAACCCGTGTGCGGGGGAACGACGAGCGGCGCCTCGACGGAGTACGGACCGTCGACGAGGCCCTTCCCGAGAACGTACCGGGCCCAGCGGGTCTTGAGGCGGTCGTCCGTCTGCTCCTCGGAGAGGAGGACCCACTTGAACGGGTTCGTCGTCGGAACGGGGACCGCCTTCGGCCCGACCACGTTACGGTGCCGGCCGATCGCGAACCGGCCGGCGAGGCGAATCGCGAAGTAGGCGCCGAAGAACACCATGAGCCCGTAGACGGTCACAACGTACGTCGCGTAGGGCACGTGATTCCGCTCGACGACGAGGAGAAGGTAGAACGACGCGATGGAGACCGCCATCGTGACGAAGTTGATGGCCCGGTCCGCGTCGAGCTCTAAGCGACGGTCGGAGAACGGGGCGAGCGGCGGCACGGAGAAGTGGGTGAACCCGTCCTGGAGGATGTGGCAGATCCCCCCCACCTCCATCACGAGGAAGTAGACGAACGGCGAGCCCGCTGCGGCCACCGGTCCCAGGAACGCGCCGGCCGTCGCCACGACGGTGACTCCGAAGAGCGAGTGCGTGATGCCGTGGTGCTGGAGGATCGGGTATCGGCGCGCGAGCACGAAGAAGAACGCGTCGGCGTCCGGAAGCCCACCCGCGAGCGCGCCCGCGGCGAGGTACTGCGGCTTAAAGCCGACGATCCCGAAGGTGACGAGGTAGGCGACTAAGACGTGGCTAAAGAGGTCCACGGCCTCCCCACGGGCCCTAGAGGAGCCCCTCCTCCATCACCTCGACCGACTCGACGTGCGGAACCTTGGCGAACGCCTGCTCCGTCGAGTCGAGCACTCCGCCCGCGTCGTCCATGACGACCGACACGAGGAGCGACTTAAGTCCGTAGGCGATGTCCTTCACCTGCATCCCGCGGACCTCGACCCCCTTCGGGAGGGAGGCACGAACCCCTTCGGCGAGTTTTTTCATGTCGGTGTCGACGCCCTGGGGCATCAGTCGGAAGAGGACCGCCACCCGGCCCATCGGTCGTTCCCGTCCCCTACGGCCCCTCGAAGGAGCACTTCGTGCATCGGTACGTCACGCTCTGGTCGCGGCAGCGGGTGCACCGGCCGATCGTCTCCTCGCCGCATCCGGGGCACGGGAACTGCGTGCCGCCGGGCGAAGGCAGGGCGCGTCCGCACGAACTGCACCGGACCTCGACCCGAGCCACCGTCGTTCCGCTCGCCAACATGAACCTACCGGCGGGCGACGCCGCGCCGGCGCGCGAGCACTCGGGTCGCGAATATAAAGAGAACTCCGAGGAAGAGTACGGCCCCCAGGACGTACCAGAGCGTGTAGTTGGGGGGCGGACCGGGGATGTAGATCGACTGAGAGTAGACGAGCGACCCGTTCGTGAACGACACGAGCCCATGCTCGGCCGCGAGCGAGATCGAGAACGTGTGCCAACCCGTCGAGAGGCCGAGGGTGACGTACTTGAACGAGAGGCTGTAGCTTCCGCCGGGGGTGATCGTCGGGACCTTGGCGGTCCCGACCACCGTCCCATCGAGCGCTATCGAGACCTCGAAGGTGAGGACGGTGGCGGTCGAGGGGTTGATGATCGTCGCGGCGATGATGTAGGGCTGGACCACATGCACCGAGTACGTGAGGTTGATCGACTCGTTCGCCGTCGTGTTCAGGGACTCGTTATGGAGCACCGAGGAGATCATCACGACGAGGGTCAGGACCTGCGTCACGTTGTTGACCGAGAGCGTCGCCGCGGGCCCCGAACCGTTGACGATCCCCGACTCGTCGGGAGCGAACGTGATTCCGGTGGTGTTCACCCCTTGGACCGAGGCGTAGTAGGTGAGGTTGCCGACCTTCGTCCCGTTCGCCGCGATGGCGGGCCCTCCGGTGCCGTTGACCCAGTACGTCCCGACCCCGTTCTGGGCGAGGAGATTGGGTCCGGCCACGGTCCCCGTCACGGGCGAGGAGGTCGCCACGGAGAGGGGACTCGCGGAGGCGGGAGAAAGGGGGAGAGCGGCTACCATCGCCGTGCCCACGAGGAGGAGAACCACCGCGAGGGCGTAGATCGGGTACCGGTTCACCGTCGTCGCCACCTCCGAGAGCGGTTCCACCGGTAGACGAGGATCCCGACGAGGAGCGCAATCGTCGGCACGAAGACGAGGACCGGGACGACCCAGTCCGGGAGGCTCGGCGTCACCGGGCCGATCGACGGACCGGTCACCCGGACCGCGGCCACCCCGTGCGCGGTGGAGGGGCTCACGGCTCCGAACGGAACGGTGAGCGTGCTCGAGACCTCGAGAGAACCGGTCGCGTTCAAGACCGTTCCGGCGACGGTCACGGTTCCGGGCGGAACGAAGATCGAACCGGTCGCGTTAAGCTCCACGAACCAGGTCTCGTTCGTCGCGGGCGTGATGTATAGCGGGCCGAGGATCGCGCCGCCCGGCCCCGTGAGCGAAGTTGTCCAGCCGAGGCTCAAGAGCGTGTTCGCGTCGGTCACGGAGACGCCGACGGTCTCGCCCTGGTTACCGGAGTTCATGACGTAGAACGGGATGCGGGCAAGGTTGGGCCCGATCTGCGCCGGCGCCGAGGAGGGCCCCAGCTCGAGCCCGTAGTGGCCGACGACGTTGACGACCGGGTTCGGCGTGACCGAGCCCTCGACGACGCCGTTCGCGAGTTCGAAGTTGATCTCGACCGTCGGGTGCTCGACGACCGTCCCCACCGGAACGACGATCGTGGCCTCACCGCTCACGGCGGAGCCGTTCGGGATCAGGGTCACGTTCCCGATGGTGAAGGTGAACGGCCAGTACGCGGGGGATCCCGCGGGATGGACCGTTACTGGGACGTTTCCCAGGTTGACGACCGTGAACGCGAACAGGGCGGAACCGCCCGGTTCGACCGTGGCGGACGGGAGGCCGACGAGGGTCCCGACGACGTCGGGACTGAGCTCGTAAGTGAGCGGTAACGCGGTCGCGACATTCCCTTGGACGATCGTGACGGTCGCGGAGCCGTTCGCGTAGGCGCCGACGCCGTACGGCTTCCCCACCGCGATGGCCGAGACCGTGTAGGCCCCGACGGGGAGGGCGATCGAGATCGGCGTC
>JASHWY010000235.1 GCA_030043835.1 Thermoplasmata archaeon | reverse complement strand
CGTACCGGGAAGCGAGGAGCCCGTAGACACCGGCGAACGTAAGGCCGGCCGATCGCTCCCACTCGGTGTCCCCCGAGACGCCGAGCCAGTAGCGACGGCGGGAGTTCGTGACGTCGGTCATCTTCTCGACCCCCGCCACCAGGACCAGGTCGCGGGCGCCGCTCTCGATCGCCCTCACGCCCGCGCGAAGGGCGAAGCCACCGGACGCGCACGCGTTCTCGATGCGGGTCACCGGCACCCCCACGACGCCGGCCTCCTCCGAAAGGACCGCCGACGCGTTGCCGATCTGCCACCCGCCGAAGCCGAGCGTGGCGAGGAACGCCTCCCCGATCGCCGTCCGCTCGACACCGTGGTCGACGCTCGCGATCGCGCCGTCGATCGCGCTCCGCAAGAGCGCTCGGGGCCCTTCGTTCAGGACGCCGAACCGGGTGTGCCCAGCGCCGACGATCGCTGCCCGATGCCCCACGGTTTCCGCCCCGCGAACCGTCATAACGGCGGAGTCGTTGAAGCTTCATAAGGCCGGGGAGCCCGAATCGTGGAAGATCCTCCGTTCGTGATCGGAGTCTCGGGCGCGAGCGGCGCCCCCATTGCCGTCCGGGTGCTCGAAGGGCTTCGCGACGCCAAGGTCCCGGTCGCGCTCGTCGTCTCGGACGGGGCTCTGGCGGTCCTTCGCGAGGAGTGTGGCCTCGAGCCGGAGGCGGTTCGCGCCTTCGCCACCCACGTCTATTCCGACCACGACCTAGGAGCTCCGATCGCGAGCGGCTCCCGCCCGACACGAGGGATGGCCGTCGTCCCCTGCTCGGTCAACACGGTCGCGAAGCTCGCTCTCGGGCTCTCCGATACTCTTCTTACCCGCGCGGGGCACGTGCACTTAAAGGAGCGCCGTCGGCTCGTGATCGTTCCCCGCGAGACCCCCATGCCGACCACGCTCCTCCGTCACCTCACCGCGCTGAGCGAGGCCGGGGTGGTGGTGCTCGACGCCGCGCCCCCGTACTACCTCCACCCCCGGTCGGTCGACGACCAGACCGCCTACCTCGCGGGGAAGGTGCTCGACCACCTCGGCGTCTCCCACCACTTATACGTCGGTTGGAAGGCAGAGGGACCTTGACCGAGGGGAGCGGCCCCAAGCTCGCCATCTCGGGACGCGGCGGAGGCGACCGCCGCCTCGGCGACTATCTCCCGTGGCCGCTCGTCGGGGTGGCCATCCTCCTCGTCGTCCTGATCCTGCTCACTCCGAACCTCCTCACCTCAGGAGGTCCGCCGGCGGCGGGAACGGTCCTCACCCAGGCCGAGCTCATCGTCGACCGGGTGCTGGCCGACAACGTGACCCACTTCTACATCCGCGGGCTAGGTTCGACGGTGCGGTACGACTCGATCGAGGTCACCTGGGCGGCGGGCTTTACTTGGACCGGCACGGGGACACCGTCGTGGAACTCGCTTAACTGGAGCGTCGCGCTCAACGAGACCGACGTGCTCGCCGCGATCTTGAACTCGACCCGGAATCCGATCGCCCTCAACATCACCGCGCTCTACAACGAGAACGGGGTCGCCTACTACGCGGGCGTCTTCGCCTTCTACGTGTCGAACGCGACGCAATCCCCGGCCGATAGCCTCCTCGGCGTCTCGCCGACGAGCGGCGTCACCGTCCCCTCCTCGACCGCGCTCACGAGCCTCCCGCTCCCGATCACCCTCGCGGACCTAGGTAGCCGAGGACCCTGATGCGAGCCTCCCGCCTCGTGATCGCCCTTTGGGCCGCGCTCATCGTGATCCTCGTGATCGTGGAGGTCGCCGAGATCACGCACGTCTTCACGCTCCCCATCCAGTCGGCCATCGGGGACCCGCTCGCATTCGTCTTTGCACTCATCTTCACGACGATCCTCGCCCTCGTGGGGGCGATCTTCATCGGGATCTACGTTTCCCACCGGATCTTAAGCCCCACCGGATTCACCCCGTTCGAGGAGGAGATGCTGAAGATGCGTCAGGAGGTTCACGAGCTTCAGGCATCGGTCGAGGCGCTTCGGCGCTCGACGGCGCCGTCCGACCCTATCGACAAGGAGCGGCCGTGAGGATCCCCGTCGTCGACAACGGCGGCCAGTGGACCCACCGGGAGTGGCGCGTCCTCCGGGAGCTCGGCGCGGAGACCACGATCGTCCCGAACACCACCCCGTTCGACGCCCTGCGGGCGGATGGCGTGGTCCTCTCGGGGGGTGCGCTCAGCCTCGAGGGGACCGACACGCCGTTAGGAGAGGTCGCCGAGTGGATCGACCGCGCCGACGTCCCCGTCCTCGCCATCTGCGTCGGGCACCAGTTCCTCGGCCGCCACTTTGGGGGTCGCATCACGAAGGGGGCGCCCGAGTTCGGCGCGGTATCCTTGACGGTCGACCGCCCCGACCACCCGATGTTCGCCGGCCTGGCCCCGACGCTCCGCGTCTGGGCGAGCCACAACGATCAGGTCGCGACGCCCCCACCGGGCTGGAGCCTCCTCGCCCATTCCCCGGCGTGCGCGGTCGAGGCGATGGCGCACCCCGAACGCCCGATCTGGGGCGTCCAGTTCCACCCCGAGGT
>JASHWY010000032.1 GCA_030043835.1 Thermoplasmata archaeon | reverse complement strand
CCCGAGGTCGAGCTCCGGTGGTAGGCCCGTGAGGTCGGCCCTCTCACCGACGGCAACGATCACCGTGTCGCATGGGATCGTCTGCTCGGTCCCGGGGGCTGCCCTCACCGTCGGCCGTCCCGACGGGCCCGGGGGTCCGAGCTGCTCCTTCGCCACGACGATCCCCTCGACCCGGGAGGCCCCGAGGATCCGCATCGGCCCGAGACCGAAGAGGAAGCGGACCCCCTCTTCCTCCGCCTCCTGAATCTCGTCCGGACCGGCCGACATCTTCGACCGCACTCGGTGGTAGATGAGGGTCACCGTCTCCCCGTGCTCCAGCCGGAGCGCGGAGCGAACGGCGTCCATCGCCACGTCGCCCCCTCCGATCACCACGACGTGGCGGCCAAGCTTGACCTCAGCCCCTTGGTTGAACTCTTCCAGGGTCTCGAGCGCCGGGAAGACGCCGACGAGGTTCTCTCCGGGGATCCCCAGCGACTTGTGGGTCGAGGCCCCGACCGCGAGATAGATGGCCCGGTACCCGACGTCGAAGAGGCTCTGGAGCGTGAAGTCGACACCGACCCGACGGTTCACCTCGAACGCAATGTCCAGGTTTTTGAACCGGCTGGCGTCAATCTCGACCTCGTCGCCGTCCATCCGGTACTTCGGGATCGCGGCGATCTGGCCGCCGAGATACGGCTCCTCTTCAAAGACGGTGACCGGGTAGCCACGCAGGGCGAGCTCCCAGGCGGCCATGAGACCGGCCGGGCCGCTCCCCACGACCGCGATCCGCTCCGGCCGCGGCGCGGCTGGTACGTAGAGGAGATCGGAGCGGCCGAGCTCCATCGCGGCGCGCTTTAGTTGGCGGATCGCGATCGGAAGCCCGCGATCCTTGAGCACGCAGGCGTCCTCGCAGTAGTGGTAGCAGACCTTGCAGAGCGTCGTCGCGAGCGGGTCCTCGCGGAGGGTGACGACCGCCGCTTCGTCAAACTTCCGCTCGGCGATCCTGAGGATGTACCCCCGACAGTCCTGAGCGATGGGGCACGCCTGGACGCAGAACGGCATCTCGCACTGGAGGCACCGCTGAGCCTCCAGGACCGCCCCGTCCGGTAGGTACGAGTGCAGGATCTCTCCGAACGAAGCGATCCGCTCCGAGATCGGGGCCTCGGGGATCGGGATCCGCTCGAACCGGGAGTTCTCCTCGGTCATCGTCGCCTTCGGAAGAGTAGAGCCGCGCACCCGCCGCGGGCGGCACCAGAACGGAGGAAGGCTCGGGCGAGGGATGGCATCGATGCAGCAGCGGCGTCATCAATAACAGATTTTCCCGCGGAACCGGTGGGCCCCGCTCGCCCGCGGTTTCCCGATCGACCCCGGACCCGAGGGGGCGGTGCTCCCCCCCGCGGTGTCGTACAGGCCCCGCCGTGGGCCGCTGGCCCTTGGTTCAGCGGACCCTTAAATCGGCCCCGTCGATGGCCCGCCGATGGGAATCCCCCAAGAGGTCGTGGACCGTCTCCTCAAGGAGAACGTCGACCACGAGTGTCCCGGCGCGCCGGAGATCTGCGTCAAGCTCTCGGCGGTGGCCAACCTTCCCACCCGGTTCGGCGACTACCAGGTCGCCGCATTCTGGAACAATCACGACCGGAAGGAGCACGCAGCGTTCATTCACGGCGACGTCGTCGGGAAGGCGGACGTCCCCGTCCGAATCCACTCCGAGTGCCTTACGGGAGACGCGATCGGGTCGCTCCGGTGCGACTGCCACGACCAGCTCGTCGAGTCGCTCGAGAAGATCGGGAAGATGGATGCCGGGGTCGTCCTCTACCTGCGCCAGGAAGGGCGCGGGATCGGGTTCATCAACAAGATCCGGGCGTATCGACTCCAGGACGCCGGGTTCGACACGGTACAGGCGAACGAGATCCTCGGGTTCCGACCCGACGAGCGGGACTACGGGATCGCCGCGCACATGCTGGGGACGCTCGAGGTCGAATCGATCCGGATCCTCACGAACAACCCGGATAAGATGGAGGACCTTCGTCGGCACGGCGTGACCATCACCGGGCGGATTCCGGTCGTTATCCCTCCGAACCGGTACGACCACGCCTATCTCGCAACGAAGCGCGGCAAGCTCGGCCACCTACTCGACTTCGAGCAGGACGACGACCTCGCGGCAAGGTCGCCGGAGGACGCGTGAGCCCGCTCGGCGGGGGACGCGGTGGCTCTAGATCTCCTGGGTCACGCGCTTCGCGCGGATGAACGTCCCTCGGTTGAGGTCGCGGCTCGCCTCGATGATCTCCTCGCGGGTGTTCATCACGATCGGACCGTACCACGCGACGGGCTCGTGCAAGGGTCGACCCGAGACGAGGAGGAACCGTAGACCGTCGTCGCCGGCTCGGACCTCCACCCGGTCTCCGTCTCCGTAGAGGATCGTCTCCCCCGGCGCGCCCTCCGACGAAGCGCCGGTTCCCGGGGTGGGGGCGAAGGAGCCGGTTCCCTCGAACGGTTGGGCGAAGACCGTGTGCCCCCGGTGGACCGGAAGGTCGAACGTCGCGTTGGCGGGGAGCGCCACGTCGAGGTACGTGGGGTCGACCGGTATGTGGGTGACCGGGCCCGCGACGCGATCGAACTCTCCGGCGATCACGCGGACCGCACGTCCGTCGCTGCCCCGCACGAGGGGGATCCCGTCCGAACGCAGTCCGCGGTACGCCGGGTCCTCCATCTTGAGGCGCCTCGGGAGGTTGACCCAGAGCTGGAAGCCGGAAAGACGCCCCTCGGTCCGCCGTGGCATCTCCTGGTGGAGGATCCCACTGCCCGCGCTCATCCACTGCACGTCGCCCGAGTCGATGACGCCCTTGTTCCCCAGCGAGTCCTCATGCGCGGTCTTACCGTTCAGCATGTAGGTGACCGTCTCGATCCCCCGGTGCGGGTGCCAGGGGAAGCCGGCGAGGTAGTCGGCAGGATTGGTCGATCCGAAGTTGTCGAGCAGCAGGAACGGGTCGAGGAGGGGCACTTCGGAGCCACCGAACATCCGGCGGAGCCGGACTCCGGCGCCTTCGAGCGTCTCCCTACCGACGAACCGCTGACGCACACTTCGGACCTCGGGCTGGGGCGGTAACGGTGGGCTGAGCTTACCCACGACGTTGCGAACCTCTTCGGGCATCGACCTACTCTCGCCGGAACGAGGCCGGTATCGCATTTGAGCGTACGTTCTGTCCAGAGATAGGTGGTTCCCCACGAGAAACCGACCCGGTCGATCTCCCCACCGAGGGGTCTCCGTCAACCCTTAAGGAGAGAGTGCCCCTGGCCAGTCCGTGGACGCTCGCGAGCGGGAGCTCCTTACGGGAATGGGGAACTGCTACGAGGCGTGTGGCGAGAATTTCGAGGAAACCGTCGGGATGGTGGCGCACTCCCGGCATCGCACGCCGGAGGACGTGCGCGCGACACTCGCCCGGATGCGGGCGGCCTACGCCGAGGACCCCGAGTACCAGGGCCTCCGTAAGAGGCTCCCCGATTCGTTCCCTTTCTGAGCGGGAGCGCCGATGACGAAGTGTCCGGCATGCCTCACCCCGCTCGGGGTCTCCGACGTGCCGGCCCTCGCGTTCCACCTCGTCGACCGAGCCGGTGAGAGCGACCCCGCGCACGTTCGCTGGTTGAACCAGAACCTGACCCGGACTAAGACCCCGCCCGGGGAGATCGAGCCCAAGCTTCGTGCGTTCTACGATCTTGGGTCCGGAACGGTGAAGCAATGGATCAAGGCCCGCTTCATCGAGAAGTTCTTCGGACGGGCTCCCCATCCGTTCGTGATCGCCCTCCAGCACCCGTCTCGCGCGACCCTCCTCGGCTACGTCATCGAACACCAGCACTTCCTGCGTCAGTGGGTCCGCTCCTGCTCGTTCATCATGGCCCGCACCGATCAGCCCTCGGTCATCCGCTACGAGCTCGACAACCTCAACACGGAGTACGGCGGCCTCGGTCCCGGTCAGGTCGCCCACTACGAGCTCCTGCTACGGATGGGCGAGAGCCTCGGGGTCGATCGGGCCACCGTGCTCGGCACACCCCCGCTCCCCTCGACGGCCGCCGCGATCGACGAATGGAACCAGATGGCGACGCGGGAGCACTGGGTCGAGGTGATGGCGGCGATGCACAGCCTCGAGCTCATCGCGAACCGAAACCTCGTCCTTGAGGGCGCTTCGGTCCACTACTTCGATCCGGCGATCCTGAACGGGCACGAAATCTCCGACGCGGCCAAGAACTTCCTTCGGGAAGGGTACGAGGCGGATGTCGCCCACTCCGACGAGGCGCTCGACCTCGTGAACGAGTTTAGCGGGGAGCCCGGGCTCGTCGAGGATGTCCAGTCGACGTTCCTCCGCTCGATCGACCTGTTCGACGACTACCTCATCGCGCGCCTCGAGCGGGGTGGCCAGTTTGAAGCGTAATCGGACGGGTTGCGCGATCTGCGGCTCGACGTGGGGCGACGTCTGGGAAGAGGTCGAGGGAGAACGGATGTTCTTCTGCTGCGACGTCTGTCTGACCCAATTCCGCCGGCTCGTCGCTCGCATTGAGGCCGAGACCGGCTGGCCGACGATCGATGCCCTCGAGATCGAGGGGGACCGCCGCGGGAGGAGGTGCACGGCGTCGTACGGCTCCCAGAGCTACCGCGCCACCGTCGCGTTCAACGCTCAGGGAGAGATCCGCGCGTTCGCGAACCTGCCCTAGCTCCATCGACGGGCGCCTCCCTAGTTCAGTCCGGTCCGTCCGCGGGCGCGAAGAGCATGCCTTCCGCGACCTTCGGGAGGAACATCGTCGACTTCTCTGCCATGACCGCGCGGTGCTCGAACGCACGTTCTTCGACGGCGCGCGCGCTCAGCGCCGGCAGCATAAAGGCGGTGGGACCGCCGGCCCCGTCGGGCTCCTTGAGCCGCTCGAGCACCTTACGGGGCGATCGTACGAACTCGAGCGAGTGGGGATCGATCCCGAGCTTACGGTCCAGGAAGTCGTGAAGGAGGTCGAAGTCCGCTCCGCCGTCCTCGCTCGAGGGACCGACGACCTCGAAGAGACGATCGCGATTCGCCGCTAGGAAGCCGCGATGGCGGCGCCGGTGCATCGATTGCAGTCGCTCGAGGACGGCCGGGACGCTGGGGTGCGTCCCGGCCTCCATGACGTGCGGGAACTCCCTTTTGGCGGCGGCGACGAGTTCGTCGAACGGGGCGACGGAGCCGGGCAGCACCCGATGCCAGGGCAGGAGCTGTAGTGCTCGGTCGTGGCCGTCGACGAGCATGGTGAGGGGGGTCGATGGGCGGCCCGCCCGCCGTCGAGCCTGGGCGGCGGCGAACCGGTGGTGACCGTCGAGAATGACGACGCGATAGGGACGGACCTCGCGGGCGATTTCATCCACCAGTCGTTCATCGTCGATTCGCCAGAGCCGATGGACCGAGCCCAGGAGGTTCGCTTCCACGACCGGGGGCACGGAGCCCGTGAACGTGAGGCGGCGACGATTGAGCCCGAGCAGTTGCTCCAGCCGGTCGTTGAGGGGATGGTCCGGTCGGTGGTAGCCCGCCAGGATCGGAGCGAAGCTCATCCCCGTCGCCTCGGTGAGCGCTCGGCGCTCCTCGACGCGATCCGCGAACGTCCGTTCGTGAGGGGCTATCTGGCCCCCTTCCGGGGCGCTGATGTCGAGGTCGCCGACGAGTCCGAGCAGGAGATACCGCTCCCGGCGCTGGTCCGAGGCGATCGTCTCGAAGATGTCGGGGGGAGGCACGTACTGGATTCCGTAGACGTAGAAGGCCCCGCGCTCGTCGCGCACGTAGGCCCGCTCGTCGATCGCGTCGAAGAGGTTCTTCTTCGCTAAGGTAAGGAAGGTGGTCAGCGGTTGCGACTTCGGGCGTGGGACGAACCGGGCGGCGTTGAACGGGCCCTCGGAGTAGTGGGAAAGTTCCGTCTCCGAAAGCGTGTCGTAGACCGGGCAGACCACTTGGTCAGGATTCACTCTGCGCGGATCGGGGTGGAAGGCCCTCGTCGGAAGGAGCTCCACCATAGCGAATACCGCCGGCGGTATCCACCGGTACGCTCGTATAAGGTAGCGTTCGACGTCCGCGCGCGGAACGAGGGTTCCGGGGACCGGCCCGCCTTCGGAAGTCCCCGAGGCGTGAGCCCGGAGTCCGGGGCCGGAAGTTCTGACCTCGGAAGCCTGAAGCCCTGGAAGGCGGTGGGAACTCCATGTGCGACATGGCGGAGGAAGAGTTCGCGGAATACCTCCTCTGGCTTGAGGCCGCGCAAGCTCGTGCGCGTTCCCGTGCGGAGCGGGTTCCCGCGAACGAATTGCGACCGAGGATCCCCGCGGTCGTCCCCGAACCCGTGGGCGCTGAAGGCTGACTACCCGGCCGGAAGCCCTCGGCGGGGCTGGGCAGTCCAACGCCGGGCTCGACGAGGGTTGCGTCCGGCGGGATGTTAGCGCCGGTCCGCGCTCGTCGACTCGGCGGGCCGGCTGGCCCGGTCCAGCTCCCGGATCGCTCCTGCGTCGAGGGTAAGGGACGCCGCCTCGACCAGCGGGCGGAGCTGATCGACCGAGGTGGCGCTCGCGATCGGCGCCGTAACGCTCGGCCGGGCGAGGATCCAAGCGAGCGCGACGGTCGCGGGGGCGGCACCGAGCCGACTGGCCACCTCGTCGAGCGCTGTCAGGATGCCGACACCCCGTTCATCGAGCCGAGCGACCGCCCGCGGTCCCCGCGGGCTCTTCCCGACATCGTCCTTGGAACGGTACTTTCCGGTGAGGAACCCGGAAGCGAGGGAGGCGTACGTGAGAACCCCGAGCCCCTGCGCTCGGCAGACCGGCTCTAAGGTCGCCTCGTACTCCGCTCGATCCAAGAGGTTGTAGCGCGGCTGGAGACTCTCGTAGCGGGGAAGACCTCGATCGGCGCTCACCAGGAGCGCCTCCTCGAGGCGGTCCGCATCGTAGTTCGAGGCTCCGATCGCCCGTACCTTACCTTCCTCGATGAGCGACGCGAATGTCCCGAGCGTCTCATCGAGCGGAGTGTCCCGGTCGTCCGTGTGCGCCTGGTAGAGGTCGACGTATCCGGTCTGAAGCCGGCGCAGCGACCCGTCGATGGACTGGGAGATGTGTTCCGCCGACAGGCCCTTTCCGCCCGACCCCATGTCCATGCCGACCTTCGTGGCGAGGAGGAGCTCGCTCCTCCGACCGGTCTCCCGGAGCCAGTTTCCGATGAGCGTCTCCGACTCCCCTCCTTCGTGCCCGGGGAGCCAGGAGGAGTAGACGTCCGCCGTATCGATGAGGTTGAAGCCGGCGTCGACGAACGCGTCGAGGATGCGAAACCCCATCGCTTCGTTGACGGTCCAGCCGAAGACATTCCCTCCGAGGGCGAGCGGCGCTACCGAAAGACCGGACCGACCGAGGGGTCGGCGTGAGGGATGGGCCATCCCCGGTCGCGAGCCTTTGTCGCGTATAGCTTTCGGGCCGCGACGGGCGACGGACGGAGACGTCCGCCCCGCGGGTCGAACGAGTACGAGCAGTGCTCCTTACGTGGCTCCGGGGCCGCTGGAACTCCGGGACCGAAACGCTGGGCTCGAGATCGCCGGGTCATCCGGGCAGAAGGTCGGCGAAGACGAAGCCGTCCCGCTCCACGACCTCGCCGGGAACGACGGGGATCGAGCGGGAGAACATCGGACCCCCGGCCACGAACGTGTGGAACTCGCCGCGTTCGCCGCACGGGTCCACGCCCGCGGGGAGATCCCTGAGGAGCGACTCATCGAAGCGGCGGCCCGCGAACTCCCTCGGCAGCTTTCGCGGGTCGATGCAGACGAGGTACGCCTCGAGACCGGCCCCGATCATCTCCCGGGCGAGGTCTTTCGTGAGGCGGCCCCATAACGGAAAGACCGCGCGGACGCCCGTGGGAGCGAGCCGAGATTCCCGGTACGCTCGGACGTCCTCGAGGAACAGGTCACCGAACACGACGTGGCCGACGCCGTCCGCTTTCAGTTCGCCGATCGTTCTCGCCATTTCGCGTTCGTAGACCTCGTTCGGGCAGGGGAACGGAATCTCGACCTTGCGAAGGGGGAGCCCGGCCGCGGCGGCCTGAGCTTCCACGAGCGTCTCACGCACGCCATGCATCGAGACCCGACCGAAGCGGGCTGTAACCGTGGTGAGGAGACCCACGACGTCGAACTGACCTTCTCGCTCGATCTGAAGGAGCGCGAAGGCTGCGTCCTTTCCGCTGCTCCAGGACACGACCGCCTTCGGCCGATCGAGCGCCACAGCGGCCCCCCTCTGTGGGGATCAGGCGAACTCACCCTTCGGACGTAGGAACTTCACGACGTACCCATCCGGGTCGTTGATGGTGAACGCCGTGCCGTACGGCCACTCGCGAAGACGGGACTCGATCTTGACCCGGGCTTTCTTCGCCCGTTCGTAGATCCGCTCAACGCTGCGAAGCTCGACGTTGATGATGACGCCGGCTCCAAGGGGCGAACTCACCCACTTGCGATAGTCCTCGTACTCGCCGCCGACTCGACCCACCCGGATCCTTCCGAGCGCAATGACCGCGCCGCCGATCCCGACCCCGGCGTAGGCCAATTTCCCATCGTCGTCCCTCCATTGCCAACGGCTCGTGAATCCGAGCGAGCGATAGAAGGCGAGGGATCGGTCGACGTCCTTGACATTGAACATCACGCTGATTTCGGCTTTCATCCCGAGACCCGGGTTCGGGACCTCTCGCCCGATGATATCGGCTGCGGGACGACAGGCCCCGTCGTTCCGGGAAGACTGAGGATAGTCCGACGTCGACGATCCGTCCGGAAATCTCCCTAGCGTAGGTTATGAGTAGGGCCTTCCTCGCGGAAACCTATGGTGAAGATCCCCAGGATTCAGCAGACGTTCTACTATGCTGCCGCTCCCGCCAAGGTCTTTGCCTCCCTCACGGAACCTCAGCAACTCACGCGATGGTTCGTCGAGAAGGCCGTGATGACCCCCAGGAAGGGCTCCCCGTTCCGGTTCACGTGGGGGAGCTACACGCTCCGAGGGAAGGTGAATGCTGTCAAAGCCCCCTCCAAGCTCGTCCTTCAATGGGTCGATAGATTCCCGGGCGGCAAGATGCTCGAAACGCAGGCGCGATTCGAGCTTCAAAAGAAGGGGAAAGGAACCCTGCTCACCGTGACCCACCGCGGATTCAAGAGCGGCAAGAAGTGGCTGGCGCTCTACGGGGCCATTCAGTCCGGCTGGGCATACTATCTCACGAATTTAAGGTCCGTTCTGGAACACGGAGTCGACCTGCGCTCCGAATTCGACGCCCTGTCCTCCCCGTAGCGGGCCCCGGGGGCTTATTGGAGATGGTCATGGGACGAGCGTGCCGGCGCCGTTTCCTCGCCGCCGGTGTCTTCATCGACCGGGCATCGTTTCGGTAAGGCCCCAGTTCTGGATTCCCCGGGCGTCTTTCTCGACTCTAAGGGATCCGGCCGCCCACGTCCTTAACCACATCCTAAAAATTAG
>JASHWY010000031.1 GCA_030043835.1 Thermoplasmata archaeon | reverse complement strand
TAGAACCGGACGACCATCGCTCCGAACCGGTCGATCGCTCCCTCGAGCGACGAGACGTTCCCCACCGACTTCGCCATCTTCTCCCCGTTCATCGTGACGAGACCGTTGTGCATCCAATAGTTGACGAGCGGCGACTCGCCCGTCGCGGCCTCGGCGATGGCGATCTCCGCCTCGTGGTGAGGGAAGATCAAGTCGAGCCCGCCCCCGTGGAGGTCGTACTTCGGTCCGAAGAGCCGGACGGTCATCGCGGTGTCTTCGATGTGCCAACCGGGTCGGCCCGGGCCCCACGGGCTCTCCCAGCTCGGTTCGCCGGGCGTTGCCGCCTTCCAGATCACGAAATCCTCGGGGGCCTGCTTGCGGTCGTCGAGGTCGATGCGGGAGCCCGGCCGCAACGCCTCCACCTTCTGGCCGGAGAGCTTCCCGTAGTTTGCGAACTTGGCGACCCGGTAGTAAACCGATCCGTCCGCCGCGACGTACGCGAACCCCTTTTGGACCAGGGCTTCGGTCTGGGCGATGATTTCCGGGACGAAATCCGTCGCGAACGGATAGAAGTTGACGGACCGAACGGCGAGCCGGTCCATGAGGTGAAGCCAGTCGACGAAGTTTCGATGGGCGAGGGCGAGCGGGTCGTCGCTGGTTTCGGCGGCCCGAGCGATCAGCTTGTCGTCGAGGTCGGTGACGTTCTGGACGTAGAGGACCCGGTACCCCCAGTGGCGGAGCGCGCGGGCCACCATGTCAAAGACGACCGCGAAACGGCCGTGCCCGACGTGCGCCTCGGCGTAGGGGGTGAGGCCGCAGACGTACATCCGGACGTACGGCGGGGTGATTGGAGCGAAGGCTCGGATCGTTCGGCTCATCGAGTCGTAGAGCGTGATCCGTCGCATCGCTACAGTCCCCGCAGCGCCGAACGAACGTCGTCGGCAAGATCCGAAGGGTCCTCAATGCCGCACGACAGCCGGACGAGGCCGTCGGTGATCCCGTGGGCCTCTCGTTGATCCCGCGGAACGCTGGCGTGGGTCATCGACGCGGGGTGCTCGACGAGCGATTCTACCCCGCCCAGGCTCTCGGCGAGCGTGAAGACGCGGAGGCGGCGCAGGAACCGACGGGCTGCCGTAGCTCCCCCCCGAAGGTCGACGCTCACCATGCCCCCAAATCCGGACATCTGCCGGCGAGCGAGGGCGTGCTGAGGGTGGCTCGCGAGCCCCGGGTAGTGGACCGCCCGGACGGCGCGGTGCGGCTCCAAGACCTCGGCGACGGCCCGGGCGCCCGCCTCGTGGGCGCGCATGCGCACGCCCAACGTGTGGATGCCTCGCAAGACGAGGTACGCGTCGAACGGACTCGGCACGGCTCCGACCGCGTTCTGGAGCCACGCGTACCGTGCCCCGACCTTGGGGTCCCGGAGCACGAGAGCGCCCCCGATGAGGTCGGAGTGCCCTCCCAAGTACTTCGTCGTGGAGTGGAGCACGAGGTCCGCCCCGAGCTCGATCGGGCGCTGGAGCGCCGGGGTCGCGAACGTGTTGTCGACCGCGACCGTCGCTCCCGCGGCGTGAGCGGCGCCCGCGACGCGGACGAGGTCGACGATCTTGAGAAGAGGGTTCGTCGGGGTCTCGATCCAGACGAGGTCGGCCTTCTCGAGCAACGCGCGCCGAGCGGCCGAGGGATCGGTGAGGTCGACCAAATCCACGCGGATCCCGAACTGTTGGCGGTGGTGGTCCAAGAGCCGCCAGGTCCCGCCGTAGAGATCGTCGACCGCGACGATCCGACTCCCCGAAGGGAACGCCTCGAGGACCGTCGCGAGCGCGCCGAGGCCCGACGAGAATGCGAGCCCGACCGCGCCCGACTCGAGGTCGGCCAGCGTCGCCTCGAGGACGGAGCGGGTGGGGTTTGCGGTGCGGCTGTAGACGTACCCGCGGTTGCGATTCGGCGCCTCCTGGCGGAACGTCGACGAGAGGTAGATCGGGGGGTTCACCGCTCCGGTGAGGGGGTCGGGCGGCTGCTTCGCGTGGATGAGGCGCGTGTCAAACCGCACGGGAGCCCTCCTCCTCGGAGAGGAATCCCACGAGGTCGTGCCGCGTGAGGACCCCGATCGGCGTGCCCGTGGCGGGGTCGCGCACGAGGAGCGCCTTCTCCTCCTTGAATCGTTGGAGGACCTCACCGATGGGGGCATCCGCGGGGATCTCCACGAAGGGGGGAGAGAGAACGGCCGAGACCGTCCGCTCCATGACCGTGTCGTCCGCGAGGGCACGGCGCAACACCTCGTCCTCTTGGAGGCTTCCCATGTTCACGGTCCCGGCAATCACCGGCAATTGCCCCACGTCGTGGTGACGAAGGAGCGCGAGCGCGTCCCGGACAATCGTGGTGGGATCCGCCGCGACGATCGCCGGTGTCCCGGTTTTCCGGGCGATCAGGTCGCGCGCAGTCAAGCCGGCCTCGACGAACCCCTTCTCTCGCATCCATTCATCGGAGTAGAACTTCGAGAGGTACCGATCGCCCGAGTCGGGTAGGAGGAC
The DNA here is from genome assembly GCA_030043835.1 of Thermoplasmata archaeon. Classification (GTDB taxonomy): domain Archaea; phylum Thermoplasmatota; class Thermoplasmata; order Lutacidiplasmatales; family UBA184; genus Lutacidiplasma. Next base: position 6,037 of record JASHWY010000031.1, on the reverse strand, counting down.
GATCACGGTCGACCCCTCGGGCAGCGGGCGCGAGGCCAGCCATCGGAGCGCCCCCGCGACGGCCGCGCCCGAGGACCCTCCCACGAACAGTCCTTCCTCCCGTGCGAGGCGACGGGCCATCAGGAACGATTGGCGGTCGTTGACCTCGACGAACTCGTCCAAGTACTGGAAGTGGATCGTCTTCGGAACCATGTCCTCCCCGATCCCTTCGACCTGGTACGGGATCGCCCGCGTGAGCTCATGGGTTCTAAAGTACGGACCGAGCACCGAGCCCGCGGGGTCCACGGCGACGATCCGAACGGAGGGCCGGTGCTCCTTGAAGTACCGGCCGACCCCGCTCATCGTACCTCCGGTCCCGACCGTTCCGATGACCGCCGAGAGATCGGGCCCTCCGTCCCGATCGATCTCGGGTCCCGTGGTCCGGTAGTGGGCCTCGGGATTGCCGGGGTTCTCGTACTGGTTCGGATAAAACGCGCCGGCGATCTCCTGCGCGAGGCGACGCGCGACCGAGTAGTGGCTCATCGGATGGTCGGGTGGAAGTTGGCTTGGGGTCACGATCACCCGGGCCCCGTACGCCCGGAGGAGCCGGATCTTCTCCGAGCTCATCTTGTCGGGAATGACGAACACCGCCCGGTAGCCACGGACGGCGGCGATCAGCGCAAGCCCAACGCCCGTGTTCCCGCTCGTCGCCTCGACGATCGTGCCTCCGGGCTTTAGGAGGCCCTTTCTCTCGGCGTCGTCGATCATCGTCGCCCCGATCCGGTCCTTGACGGAACCGCCCGGGTTGAGGTACTCGAGCTTCGCGAGGACGCGGTACGGGACCCCGGTCGTCACCCGGCGCAGCGGGATCGTGGGAGTGTTACCGACGAGATCGAGGATGCTCTCGGCCCGGGAGCCCGCCGGCACGGGCGTCTCGATGGGGCCCTCCCATAAACGGTTACTCCCGCGGCTAAAGCTCGACCCGGAGCGAGAACGGCACCCTCACCGTTCCCCGGGGTCCGGCCCGAACTCGTACGAACCGGTCCGTTCCTCTCCGGCGTACTACTTAAGGCGGGCTCGCCGGTCGTCGGTTCGGCCCTCCCCATGCTCGGCTCGCTCGAAACGGAGGTGATCGCTTCGCTCCGCGATCTCGGCGAAGCCCCCGCGCGAGACGTGCGCTCGAGCCTCGAGAAACGGGGCATCCGACTCGCGTACACCACGGTCGCCACCATCCTCTCCCGTCTCTTTGCGAAAGGTCTCGTACGGCGCCGGCGCGAGACCTGCCGGGGCGGAGAACGGTACGTCTACCGGACCGCCGACGTGGAGCAGAAGTACCTCGTCAACCTCCTTAAGGGAGTGGTGGCTATGTTCGGCCCGGCGGGGGTCGTCCATTTGAACGAGGAGATCGCGAAGCTCCATCCGAACGAGGAGCAAGAGCTGCGCCGTCGCCTCGGTTTGGAATAGACGACCGGGAGTCCCGGGATGACGACGACCGTCGTCGGTCTGGTCTTCTTGCCGGTGGTGGTCTGGGTCGCCGCCGGCATCGGCCTTGCGATCGCGTTCCGCCGGTCGGAGTCGCCGACGGTCTTTCGTCTGGCGGCCGTTTTCCTCGCAGGGTGGGCCCTTCTCGCTACGACGACCCTGGTCTGGGTGCTCGCGAACGGCGGCTGGAGCGCGATCGTCGTGCTCGTCCACTCCCCCCTCACGATCTTCGAACTCCGGTACCTCGACCTCTGGTTCGCCGGAGCGATCGGTGCGTTCGGAGTCTTCCTCGTGGCGTTCCTCTTAAGCCAGGCGGTCGGTCGCGGCTTCCTCCTCGCGCTCCGCCCGCGCGCTCTTCCCTGGCCGAGCCGGATTCCCGAGCCGAAGACCGCGACCAGCCTTCTTGCGTTCGCGGCTCCGGGTGCGGAGGCGTTCACCTTCACCCTCCTCGAACGGGGCCGAGGAGGTCTCCCGCGTCGGCGCGACGTGATCCTCATCTCCGAAGGGCTCCTCGACCATCTGAGCCGAGAGGAGGAGGAGGCGGTGGTCGCCCACGAGCTCGGGCATGTCCGCGAACTCGACGGCCGCTACCTAACGTTCTTTCGCACGTTTTCCCGCATGATGCGCTGGGACCCGGTCCTCGCCTTTCTCGCGAGCTCGCTCACCGCCCGCGAGGAGTTCCGCGCGGACTTGGACGCGGTCGGGACCACCGGGCGCCCCCGAGCCCTGGCCCGAGCGCTCTTCAAGGCGAGCCAGCTCGCCCCTCCGTCGGGCCGGGCCCTTCCGGGCCTCCTGGGTCTCGGAGGGCGGCGGGGTCGCCAGCAAGCGATCGAGCGAATCCGGCGCTTGGTCGAGCTCGCGGAGAGCGGGCGGTTTCCGGAGGAACCCGGTGCCTAGCCGAGGCGCGATCTTGGTCCGGTGCCTTCTGCTCCCCCTCCTCGGGGCTCTCCTCCTTCTAGTTCCACCGGCCTACGCGGCTCCAACCCCGGCCGGAACGTACCCCCAGCTCCCGATCGGGCTCGACCGAGAGTTCCTCGGCAACCTCTCCGCCCCAACGCTCGCGCCCGGGGGAAGCGGGTCGATCTCGTTCACCGTAGCCGACCCGCTCCCGGGAGCGCTCTCCGCCGTCGTGCTGACGCTCGGCCTCTACGCCTTCAACGGGTTTCCCGGCAACATGACGGGCGGCCTTCCCGTGGCCGGTCCGCCGGTCCTCACGACCTCGACCACCTCCGGAACGAGCGCGAACGTCTCGATCGGAACGCTCGGGCCGAAGGAAGTGATCGCGGGCTCGGTGGGGATCGCAACGTCCGACACGACCCCGAGCGGAACGTTCGCGGTCCGAACGGCCCTGGCGTTCTCCGAGAACGGGACGGACTACCTCTTGGAGTCGCGCGGTTGGTTCGCACCGAGCCTCTGGGCGAACTCGACCGAGCTTTCGAACGGGAGCGTCACGGTGAACCTCACTCGGCTCGGGGTCTCGGGAGTCCTCCCCGAGACGGCCGTTCTCGTCAGTTCCTCCGACCTAGAGTGGGCGCTCGCCGCGATTGCCGCGGCGGGGATCGTGCTCGTCGCAGCCGGCGCTTGGGTCTACTTTCGGCGCGAGTCGAAGTCGAGCGGTGGAGCCCGGTAGTCCGCGCCCGTGAGCCACGCCCCGAGCGCCTTCGGAAGGAGCCTCATGAGGCTCGGGGACTCCCGTAGGAGCTGGCGCGCGACCCGGCTCGGGAAATCGATGTCGCCGAACGCGACGATCGTCGGAGCGTGCCGGCCCCGGCGCAGCGCGTCGATGAGCGCGTTCAGGTCGCGGTCGCTGAGCCGGGCGAAGACCCGGCGCAGGGAGAGGGCACGGCGGAACTCGTCGCCGAACTCGGCGCGCCACGCCCGGTCGTATTCCGCGAGCGAGGCCGCCGATAGGTCGTCGGCCCGAAGCGCCCCATCGAGGACGCCCGCCGCGATCTCGGCGCAGCGCATGCCGGTGAAGATCCCGCCGCCCGAGAGCGGTTTCACCTGAGCCGCCGCGTCGCCCACAAGGATCACGCGATCCCCCGAGGTCTTGGGAACGTCGCCGATCGGGATCCCGGAGACGAGGTAGGCCGTCGGACTCCCGAACCGGATCCCGAACCGCCGGGCGAGCTGGGTCACGAGGCGGTCGAAGTACGCCCGGGCCGGCGTCCCGTCCGCGTCGACCGCCACTCCGACCCGCGCCCCACCGGCGCCGTCGGGGATCCACCAGCCGAAGAGACCGGGGGAGATCGAGCGGCCAAGGTAGACCTCGACGGTCTCAGGGTCTCCCGGGCTTAACGAGAACTCGGCCTCGAACGCCGGCAGGATCTCGACCGGCCGGCGGAGGCGATACGCTCGGGCGACCGCGCTCGCGACGCCGTCCGCGCCGACGACTACCCGCGCCGAGAGCTCGCTCACCGAGCCGCTCTCGTCGACAACCTCGACGACCTCCCCCCGGTCGGAGGTCGTTTGCCGCCGACGGAACCGAGCCCCGGTACGAATCTGCGCCCCGGCCCGCGCCGCTCGGTCGGCAAGGTGGACGTCGAGCGCGCCCCGGTCGATCACGAAAGCCCGGGGCCCGTCGGCCTTGAACGATACGGAGCCCAAGGACGGCCCGAAGACCGTCGCGCCCCGGACCGGTTGCTTAAGGAACGAGGTCGACCCGGCTAGGTCGAGGACTCGCTGGGAGACGAGCCCCGCGCACTGGACCGGGTAGCCCACCCGAGGGTGTTCCTCGAGCACGAGGACCCGATGGCCGGCCGAAGCGAGGCCCCCCGCGACCGTGGAACCCGCCGGCCCCGCGCCCACGATGAGCGCGTCGAACGCTTCCACGCCTCGAGAAGACGAGTCCCACAAATAACGGCGTTTGGACCCCCTCAGCCGGCCCGCCACGGGGTCTCTACGAGATCGGTGCGCTGGCGGGGCTCGATCGCCGACGCCTCGACCGACACCGAGGCACCCCGCTGCCGGGCGAGGAGGCCGGTCCACGCGATCATCGCTCCGTTGTCGACGCAGAGCTGGCGCGAGGGGGCGAACATCGTGCCCCCCCGTCCCTCGACCATCGCCCGGACCATGCCCCGAAGTCGCTCGTTACACGCGACGCCTCCCCCCAAGACGACTCCTTCCCGGCGGCGGTGCGCCAGCGCCCGCTCGGTGATCTCGGTCAGCATCGCGTAGGCGGTCACCTCGACGGAGTAGGCGAGGTCCGCCCGCGAAGCCCCCTTCTCCCGAAGCGCGAGCGCCGCGGTGAGCATCCCGGAGAAGGCGACGTCCATGCCGTGGACCGAGTACGGGAGCTCGAGGAGCTCGCGGCCGAGCTGGGCCTCGGCCTCGATCGCGGGTCCCCCCGGGAAGACGCCTCCAACCTCGATCCAGAGCTTGTCGAGGAAGTTCCCCACCCCGATGTCGAGCGTCTCCCCGAGCACCCGGTAGCGACCCCGGCCGTGGGCGATCACCTGGGTGTTGCCCCCGCTGGCGTAGAGGAGCAGCGGGTCGTCGAGCCCGCTCAAGACCCGGGCGATCTCAACGTGGGCGACACAGTGGTTCACCGCAACGAGCGGTCGTTGCCAGGCGAGCGAAAGCACCCTCGCGACGGTAGCCCCCGCCCGCAGGCACGGCCCGAGACCCGGGCCTTGAGCGAACGCGACCGCGTCGATCTCCCGCGACGAGAGGTGGGCCCCCGCGAGCGCGGCCTCGACGAGCCCCGGCAGCACCTCCACATGGTGGTTCGCCGCCTCTCGGGGATGGATCCCTCCGGCCTTAGGACGGTACATGTCGGAAGCGAGGGAAAGGACGGTCGCCGCGTCGTCGACGATCCCGACCGAGGCCGTGTGCGCGGTCGATTCGACCCCGAGGACGATCATCGCCCGACGAGAAGAGCCGCGATTATAACGAACGGGCCCTAAGGAGGTCGGACGATCACTCGTCGGTGGACTCGATCCGGAACCGCACCCGTTTCCCGCGGAGGGCTTCCTGGATCCGGTCCGCGAACTCGAGCACTTCGGCGACCGAGGCAGGGCGCTCCCAGTCGTAGACGAAGTCGTACCCTTCGGTCTCCGGGCGGAATCCGACGCTCTCGAGGACCTCGGCGACGCTCGAGTAGGGGGCGCCCTCGCTATCGAGCTGGAGCAGAAGGAACGTCTTCGTCATCGCGTCGCGCCCGGTTCTCCCGTCCGCTACGAATCCGTTCGGATAAAGCTCTGCGGCCGGTCGCCGCGCGGTCCGTTTTCCCCATCACGGCGCCTCTTCGAGCGGTGGCGCGGGCGAGCGGGCGTGGCTCGTGACCCACGCGGCCACACCGCGTGTGAAGCGAGTCATCTCGTGCGGGGCGAGGAGGAGGCGCCCGACGGCGAGCAGCCCATCGGACCCATCGACCAGGAGCGCACTCGAGTCCGGGACGAGGCCCGGATCGCCTCCGGCCACGAACTTCGCGAAAAGGCTTCGACCCTCGCGGACGAACGGGACGGCGTCGTCGGCCACGACGATCCGACCCCTGCCCTCGGCCAGTATGGCATGGAGACGTTCCGCCCCTCGGAACGTGGGACGGGGAAGGCCGTCCGGGCCGACCACAAAGAGC
>JASHWY010000234.1 GCA_030043835.1 Thermoplasmata archaeon | reverse complement strand
TTCACGTGGCAGAGTTCGTGGACGACGTCGAGATAGACCGTTCGAAAGTCGGCGTCGCGGAGGTGGTGAGTGCTGATGATGAGGTGGCCGTCGACGTCGCTCGTCCCCATGTAGCCGAATCGCGCGGAGAAGAACTCGACCTTGAGCCCGCGAAGCACCTTCTCGGTTTTGGCCCCGAACAGCTCGCGCACCGCGGGAACCATTCCGAAGCCTCGAAAGAACCGCTCGAACGGGTAGAGCTTCGCCGGGGCTTGTCGCTCGATACGAACGCCGAGACCGGTTTCTAGGGCCATCGCCAACGACCTAGCCTAGGGGCCGGCAACAAGACTCCCCTATTTGGATTGGGGGGAGAGGAGGGTCCCCGTCCTCCACGGGGGTTGGGCCGGTCGCAACATCCCCAGGGCCGAATCGAAGCGAGCGCTCGATCAGTACCCACGGAAGACCTCGAAATCGATGGAGTCCCTCGGGACGTTTAACCGACCTTCGAGGAGGATTACCATCGCCTGAACCATCTCGGGAAGGCCGGCGACGTAGACGCGGGGACGAAGGGAAAGGTCGACCACCTCGGAAATCCACTCCTCGTCGATCCTTCCGATGTGACCGGACCATGTCTTGGAGGAGTCCGAAGGTCGCGTCACCGTATAGTGGACCGACCGAAGGGGCGACGATCGCGCGATCGCGTCGAGCTCCCTCCGAAACACGAGCTCCTCGGGGACTCGAGCGGAGTAGAGCAGCGTGATCGGCTGGGTCACACCGCGGTCCGTCGCGAACCGAAGCATGCCTCGGAACGGGGTAATCCCAATTCCGCCCGCCAGGAAGAGTGCGGGTCGAGAGGCATCGTAGAGGAACCGTCCCACGGGCCCGAACACGTATGCGGTGTCGCCGGGGCGAAGTCGAGCGAGGGCTCGTTTGAACGGAGTATCGGAGATCTTGCACGTCACCGCGAGAATGTCCGGCTCCGTCGGGCTCGAGGAGAGCGAGAAGAGTCGCGCCCGTCCCCACGGGTCGTCCACGCCCGGGAGAGCGAGACGGATCGCCTGGTTCGAGAGATATCGGAATCCGGTCCCTTTCGTCGAAAACCGGAACGTCCTCGATGTCGGCGACTCTCGGCGGTTCTCGAGGAGGGGAAGCTCGTATTCGCCCCGGGGAGGAAGGTCGGCGTCCCCGCTTCCCAGGACGCGCATAGGCATGTTAGCGAGCTCATGGGTATATTGACCGGAGGTAACTCGGACCGGTCACGTCCGTCTCCTCGGACTCCTGCGCGTTCGCTAGGTCGCTCGCGGAATCTTCCGCGACCGCGAGTCGAGCCTTTCCGCGTCGGTCGTGAGGTGCCTCCATGCGAGCATCGAGCCGAACCTTCGATCGCGCCGGATCGAATCCACGGTCGTGAGCTGATCTGCCCTCATGCCGAAACAATACGGCGCGTCGAACCGAGGGAGTCCCCTCCCCCGGGCACGCCTGGGGCTGGGCCACAAAGTTCCGTGAATCCTCGGTACTCGCTGGGCGTCACCGGGCGGATTCAGCGTTTGGGGCGGAGGTGGAGCGCAGCGCTTGCCATCGACGTCCCAGCTCCTCCGACCGGTGGGTCGCGGCCTCGACGGCATCGAGGAGCATGGCCTTGAGGCCGCTCCTCTCGAGGGAGTGGAGGGCCGTGATCGCGGTTCCGCCGGGGCTCGTCACGAGGTCACGAAGCTTCGCCGGGTGTTCTCCCGTAGCTCGAACCACCTCGGCGGAACCGGCGAGAGTCTGGGTTGCGAGTTGGGTCGCGACCGCCCGTGAAAGCCCCACCTTGACGCCCGCATCCGAGAGACCTTCCAAGATGAGGAAAAGATAGAGCGGGCCGGTCCCGCTGAGCCCGGTCACAGCGTCCATGAGGTTCTCGTCGACCTCTACGACCGTGCCGACGGGTTCGAGAATGGCGCGAGCCCGCCTCCGGTCAATAGGGCGTGCGGATCGTCCGAGGCAAAATCCGGTCGCCGACGCCCGGACCGAAGCGGCGACGTTCGGCATCGCGCGCACGACCCCCACTTTGGGTCCGAGCGTAGACTCGATCATGGTGGTCGGCACGCCGGCGGCGATCGAGAGGACCGTGGTCCGCGGGGAGATCTCCGTCCGGATCTCGTCGAGGACCTCCGGCAGGATCTGAGGTTTCACCGCCAGAACTACCGTCGCCGCTCCGCGGACGGCCTCACCGTTCGAGCGTGCCCATCCCACCCCCAGTCCCCCTGCCGTCTTGCTGACCCGCGAAGCGTCCCGTCCACTAAGCCGGAGCCGTTTCCGAACCGATGGATCGGTCGCTACGAGGCCCCGTGCCAGGGCGAGGCCCATGTTGCCCGCCCCGACGATGGCAATCCACTCACGACGCGACGTCACGAGGGCGGTAACGTCCTCGAAGATACATCACCCCATGGGGGAGCACCCCGAGGGCAGCACGCGGACCTCCGCGCTCAAAGCTGGTCGCCCGCCCGGTCGAAGGAGTCCGTCGATCGCCTCCCGGTCCCGTCGTCATCCGGCGGCGAGTAGGGCTCGGACTCTCTCGACGTCTGCCTCCAGCATCCTCTTCCTATTCCGGGGAGGTCTAGAATCGACGGTTGTCTGCCGCTCAACCGTTGCACCGCGTCCCGGGACGTCTCCCCGGCCCGTCGCTGGCGGCGCAGCATTTCATAGGCATCGGAGTCCAGGGTCACAGTCTCCAGAGGCACGACGGCTACGTCCATCCAATCCAGCGGTATGGAGATTCCGGTAGTGAGGGACCCCGGTAGAACGAGGAAAGGCGACCGCGCTAGGATTCGCCTCAGTTTTCGGATCAGAAGATTCGTCTCCGTCCGGGACCCCCTGATTCGCCGGCCTCCGGGGCTCGTTCCCCGAACACTCTAGTGAGGTCGAATCACCGGAATGGTTCCCGTAAGGGCGGAGGCGGGCTCGCTCTCAGGATCGTACCCCTCTACCGTATAACGGTCCGGGAGTTTCCGCCAGAGCCAGTTCTCTCGATGGGAGGTCGGCATCTTGGTGCGGATCATCGCCCAGAGGCCGCGAAGCTTCTTTCCGTAGAGAGAGAAGCGAAGGATTCCTTTTTCCAGAGCCAGTTCGAAAGTTTCCTCGCCCTCGCCCACCTCCCCATACGTCCCGTAATCCCAGACGATGACTCGGCCAGCCCCGTACTCTCCTTCCGGTAGAATCCCTTCGAACAGCAGGTAGCTGAGGGGATGGTCCTCCACTCGGACCGCCAATCTGCGGACCGATGGATCCAAACTCGGTCCCTTAGGAACGGCCCACGACACCAGTCTTTCGCCCGTCTGAAGGCGAAAGTCGTAGTGGAGATT
>JASHWY010000233.1 GCA_030043835.1 Thermoplasmata archaeon | reverse complement strand
GGGAGAATCATGTCGAACGGGACTTTGAGGGGGCCGGATTCGAATCTGTCGAGCGAGTTCCCTCCCTGGGAGGGGCCATCACCTGGGTCTGGGCGTGGAGGTCCGGGACAACGTGAGCTCGCGGACGACCGAGGGATAGAATCGAAGGAGCGGCCTGGCCCGCTTCGCGTCCGTGACCCTTCGAGACCGACTCTGAGACCCGGTAGACTTGTTCGAGATCTGGAAAGCTTATCCTCCGCAAAACCCCCTTGCGACCGCGGGCCTCTCCATGAGGAACTCCTTGAAAAAAAGGCTCCGTTCGTCCCGAGACCCATCCTTTGGCACGTGGATCTCGTCGTCCTCGCTCCTCGCCCTCGACGCCCTACGGGAGATGGGCTTCGAGTGGTTCATGATCGACACCGAGCACGCTCCCGTGAATCCCGAGACGATGGCCGCGATGGTGGCTCTGCTCGGCGCTGCGGGCCCGGCAGCTCTCGTCCGGGTCGGCAACATTGACCAGTATCTCATTAAGCAGGCCCTGGACTCGGGCGCGCACGGAATCCTTGTCCCGCTGGTGAGCACGGAAGCGCAGGCCAAGGCGGCCGTCGCGTTCGCCAAGTACCCGCCCGAAGGGGTGCGAGGCGCCGCGGCCGCTGCCGCGTCTCGCTACGGCATGGAGCTTCCGTCCTATCTTAGGACCGCCAATGCAGAAACCATGGTCGGGGTCCAGATCGAGACCCAGGAGGCGTTAGAGCACGTCGACGCGATCGCGAGCGTGAAGGGCCTCGACCTGCTCTTCGTAGGACCTCAGGACTTGACCCTGAGTCTGGGCCTGATGGACGACCGGACGAATCCGAAGGTTCTCGACGCGATGCGGGTCGTGGTCGACGCCTGCGAACGCCACGGGAAGGTCCCCGGAACGCTCGTCGTCAACGCCGAGGAAAAGAAGACCGCGATCGACCTAGGCTTCCGGTTTATCTCTCTCGCCTCGGACGTCCGTTTCCTGATTCAGGGCGCGAGGTACTACCTAGGCGGCTGAGTCACGTCCGACGAACGCGCCGGGAGAGTCCGTCGGTCGATTCATGGGAGGAATGAGGGCTCCACCTCGGCGGGTAGGCCGCAGGACCTACCCGCGGAGGCGAGTCGGTTCGAGGAGCTGCGAACGGGTGAAAGTCCACCCTCTCGCGTCGGTCGAGGAAGGTTCCGAAGAGAACGCTCCATCGTCTTCGGGACCGATCGGGCCACCAACGTGAGCTACTACAGGATGATTTTCTCCGACTCCACGACGCGGCGGGTGAGCGAAAGGCGCTCCAGCCGGTAGGAGTCCCCGGTGAAGAGCTGGGCATCGCGCCGACCCTCGTACTGAGCGGCCACCAGCCGGCCCATCGAATCCGCCTTCATCACCCCGCTCCCCGAATCTCCCCCGACGAAGATCACTCCGTACGCTTCCTCAATGAGGACCGGGAGTCCGTCGGGGCTATTGTGGTAATAACCGCCCCATGAGTTCTCCAAGCGAACTCCCGACGTCTCGAAACTGGGCAAGTACGGAGTGACGGCCGGGAGCACGTCGGTTCCGAACGCCTCGCGATCGCCCATCTGGGCCATGTTGTAGTCGAGCCGTCCGTCTCGTCCAGGGTCTTCCCGCGTGCCGATGGCGTGCGTGACGCTGTCCACACAGCCGATCCACATCTGTCGTTGCCGGAAGATCGGCTTGAGGGTAGCGCCGGTCGGCAGGATGAGGAAGGGGCATCGTGCTTTCCCGTTGGCGGTGTCGATCGGGTGGACGGGAGGTTCCCAGCCCAGCAGCTCCTCCACCGAGCGGCCCGAGACCGAGAAGAGCAGCTGGGCCTGCGGGCTACACGCTGTGGCGATCCCCAGCGGGTGAAGAAGTTTCTCGGCCCAGGCCCCCGCAGCGACGATGACCTTGTCCGCTCGAACGAACTGTCCGTCGCCGAGCGTTACCCGCGAAATGTGGAGGCGTCCCTTCATGCGCTCTTGGAACGCGAACGGCACCTTCGAGGGTTCATGGAGCAAGATCTCCTCTCTCCCTTCGAAGGAGAGGCGCTGAACACATGCGTCGAACAGGAACTCGACTCCGTGACGCTTGGCCTCTTCGTAGTAGAAGTTGGCGAGCATCTCCGGGGCGACTTCGCCGCAGTACCGGCCGAACAATCCGCCCGTGATCGGCTCCGGCGGGTTGGCCTCGTCGCCTTCGAACCACCTCGCGGGGGAGACCACGAGGCCCGGACACGAATGAAGATCGTCGAGGCTCACCGGCTCCGCGTCGATCATTCCTTCGCTCCGAGCGACGATCGAGTAGTACTCGTCCCGGAGGCTCTCCGGCAGTAGCCAAAGGTATCCGTACAGGTCGAGCAGCGGGGTGGGGGTTCGGAGCTCTTCGTGTTCCTTAAGGAGCCGCCGGTAGAACGAGATCGAGCTCCGGGCCAGAACCTGGTTGTCCGACGTGCTGAACACATCCCGGACCATCGCGTTGCTCGCGCCCATCGACCCCTCCCCGGGCCGAGAACGGGCCTCGACCACGAGGATGGATAGCTCCGGGAGGTCGAGGATGAGGTGGTACGCTGAGGCGAGGCCCATCGCCCCCGCGCCCACGATCACCACGTCGTATCCGCCCTTCGCTGGCATGCCTTGAGGTGCTCGGTTCAGCGAAAGAGGTTGACTTTCGCGAGGTCGATGACTTCGTCTCCCCGGCCACTTAGGATCGCTTTGATGAGCCAGAGTCCGAAGCCTTTCACCATCGCGGAGTCGATGGTGGGAGGCATCATGATCTCCTGGCGCGCGACGACTGCATCGAGCAGCGCGGGTCCCGGGTGGGCGAGCAGCTGGCGGACCATGGGCTCCACCTGCTCGGGGGTTTCGACCCGGAGGCCGAGCAGCCCCGCTTGGGCGGCTAGCCCGGAGAAATTGGGATTCACGAGGTCCACGCCGAACTCCAGGAACCCAGCCGTCTTTTGCTCGAGCTGGACGAAGCCCAGCGAGCTATTGTCGAATAGGATGACCTTGACGGGAAGGTCGAGCTGGCGTAGTGTAAGGAGCTCGCCGAGAAGCATGGAGAGGCCCCCGTCGCCGGAGAGGCTGACGACCTGCCGTTGGGGGTAGGCGCACTGAGCTCCGATCGCCTGGGGGAGCGCGTTCGCCATCGACCCGTGCCAGAACGAGCCTAGGAGCCGACGCCGTCCGTTCATCCGAAGATAGCGCGCCGCCCAGACCGTAGGAAGACCCACGTCGCAGGTGAAGACGGCATCGGCTTGGGCGAGTTCGTCCACCACCTTCATCACGAACTGGGGATGGAGGGGTGTCTTACCCGGCACGCCGGTCGCGAGGTCGTCGAGGTCCAGTCGCGCCTTCCGATAATGGGCGAGTGACGCCGTGAGGTGGTCGCCCTCCGCCTTCAACGAAATCCGGGGCAATAAGGCGCGCAGGGTGGTCCCGACGTCCCCGACGACGCCCACATCGAGCCTCGTCCGCCGTCCAAGGTGCGAGGCCTCGACGTCAATCTGAATCTTCTGGGCGTGTTCCGGATAGAACTGACGGTAGGGGAAATCCGTGCCGAGCAGCAGGATGAGGTCGGCGTCGAGCATGGCGTGGTAGCCCGAAGAGAATCCGATGAGACCGGTCATGCCGACATCGTAGGGATTGTCGTTCTCGAAGTACGCCTTAGCCCGGAGGGTGTGGACGATCGGGGCGCGAAGCTTGGACGCTATCTCGAGCAACTCGCTGCGCGCGTCCGCGGACCCGCCGCCGGCCAGGATCGTAACTTTCCCGGCGGCATTGAGGAGGGTTGCGATACGGCTCAACTCGCCCTCGGAGGGAACAGGGCTCGGGGCGCGGGCCGGCTCGATCCGTTCCACGGATGGCTCCACCGCGGGCATCTGGGCGATATCGCCGGGAAGCACCACGATAGCGACCCCTCGCCGTGACAGGGCGGTCGCGATGGCTGTGACCACCGCGTGATTGAGCTGCGCCGGGCTTGAAACGACCTCTTGGAAGAAGCTACACTCTCGGAAGATGATCTCGGGGTGAGTCTCCTGAAAGTACTCCGACCCGAGCTCCGGACTTACTATCTGAGCGGCGATGGCCACCACGGGAGCGCGGCTTCGATGGGAGTCGTAGAGGCCGTTGATGAGATGCAGATTGCCCGGCCCGCAGCTTCCCGCGCAGGCCGCAAGCTTTCCGGTGAGCTGAGCCTCCGCGCCGGCGGCGAATCCCGCGGCCTCCTCGTGGCGCACGTGGATCCATCGGATGTCGCTCCTCGGCCGGATCGAGTCGGTGAGCGCGTTGAGGGAGTCGCCCGCGACGCCGTACACGCGCTCCACCCCCGCACCTACGAGGGCATCCACCAGAGCATCGGCGACCCGCGCCATCGATCGTGTCTCGGGGTCTCCAAGAGGCCCGGCAGGCCTTGAACGTTGGGCGTATTTAGCCAGAGAGACCTCGACCGTCGAGCATGAGGTGTAGCCAACGGTATGCTCGTGTCGGCGCTAGCTTCTTCGTGACTCCAGATCGCCGGAGTCGGTAAGGAGCGGGCCCGAGCGGTGACCGAGGTGTCGAAGGAACTCGACCGAGTTCCCCGGCAAACATGGCGATCGATCGTCGTTCCCCTTCTGACCTATCACTTGTTGATTCTCGCGGGAGCGCTCTTTCTGGTCACCGGCTTCGAGGGGCATTACGCGCCCTCGACGTACATTGGGGCAGCATTGGTCGTCGCGGGGATCGTGGTCGAAGTCGCGGTGCTTTGGTGGACGTCATCCCTCGTACGAAACGCCGCGCGTTCTCCGTCGCCCGCCACGGTTCGCGCTGCTTCCTCGAGAATGAGTGGAGTTCGCTGGATCTGCCCGAGCTGCGCCTGGTCCGGACGGGCACGAACTCCAATCTGTCCGCGCTGCTTTCACCCGATGGCCTTCCTAAGCGGTGGGTCAAGCGGGTCCACCTAGAGGGTGCGAGACGGCCGGCACGGTCGGGCCCAGGAACTCGGAAGCCGCCGACGGTGGGTCCGGTAGGAGCTTTTGAGCCGCCGGACTGCCGGCCGAAGACTCGTGCGGGGCTCGCTCCGACCCTTCGCTCAGGTCACGGTGAGGGGCCGTCGTGTTTCAGGAACTCAGCCACGGATTCGAGGTCGCGGTCGCGGAGGCCTATGAAGCGGCGGCCGTCGACCCGAAAGAC
>JASHWY010000232.1 GCA_030043835.1 Thermoplasmata archaeon | reverse complement strand
GGCCGGATCATCAACATCTCGAGCGACGCGGCCATCGGGGGATACCCGGGGTGGGGAGTCTACGGAGCGAGCAAGGCCGCCCTCGACCTTCTGACCGTGACGCTCGCCCACGAGCTTAAGGGACGCAACATCTCGGTCGTCAGCGTCGACCCGGGCGACATGAGAACTCCCGGAGTGGAGAGGGCTCTTGCCGAAGAGGATCTCTTGGGTCGCCCGCCTCCCGAGGTCACGCTTCCCTTCTGGGCGTGGCTCCTCCACCAGGACCCCGCGAAGGTGTCGGGCCAGCGATTCACCGCCCAGGCCGACCGATGGGAGGTGCCGGCGTGACATCGTTCGATCCGCCGACCTCGCCGGCGGGACCCGAGGAGGCCGATCGAACGCCGGAGGAACGTGGGATCGCGCGGGACGAGGTCCGGCTCCTGGTCAGCCTCGGGGGGCTCGATGTCGACCACCGATTCTCGGAGCTACCGGACCTGCTCCGGCCCCACGATCTTCTCGTCGTCAACGAGAGCGCGACTCTTCCGGCGAGCCTTCCGGCCCACGGGTCGCCCGGGGAGTTCCTCATCAACGTCTCGACGCGCTACGACGATCACCTTTGGCTCGTCGAGCCGCGGTGGGGTGTGGGGCGTCCCGGCCCCATCGGGCTCGCCCTCGGCGAACCCTTCCGAGTCGGGGAGATCCCGGTGCGCTTGGTGGCAGAGTATCCTGGCGTGCCCCGTCTCGCGTTCCTCACCGCCGAGCGAGACCTCCGCGCCGAAATGGATCGGATCGGCCGACCGATCCGCTACGGGTACCTTGCCCATGACTATCCGCTCGACGCGTACCAGACCGTCTTTGCCCGGGTCCCCGGCAGCGCGGAGATGCCGAGCGCGGGCCGGCCGTTCACTCGCCGGGTCCTCGATCGCCTCGCGGAGCGGGGCGTCAGCCTCGCCTCAATCGTCCTCCATACGGGAGTATCGAGCCTGGAGACCGATGCGGTGACTCCTGGATGGACTCCGGTGTACCCCGAGCCCTTCGCCGTGCCCCAGGCGACCGTGGAGGCGATCCGTGCTACTCGGTCGATGGAGGGGAGGGTGATTGCCGTCGGCACGACGGTGGTCCGCGCGCTCGAATCCGCCGTGGACGCTTGCGGGCTGCGCGCGATGAGCGGATTCACGAAGCTCTACGTGCGCCCGGGCCGGGCGCTGCGGGTCGTGGACGGACTTCTGACCGGATTCCACGCGGATCGGACGACCCATCTCGAGCTCCTCGCCTCCTTGGTACCCCCGAGCCGGCTCGAAGTCGCCTATCGGACGGCGAGAGAACGCGGCTACCTCTGGCACGAGTTCGGCGACAGCCACCTCATACTCCCCCGTCAAGGGGGATAGGGGCTACTTCGACGGTAGTCCGGCCCGGCTGCGGAGCTGGTGGTAGAAGCCGCCGAACGACGTCGCGGTGGGCGTCTTCAACCCCTGCAGGCGGAGCTGCTCGCGCACTTCCTTGGCGCCCTGGCGGAGGTCGAGGATCTTCGCAGAGTCGTACTTGTACTGGAACGTGCCCGGGGGGCCCCGGGGAAACGGCTCCCAGTCCTTGGCGGTCGTCGGCCGAAGTTCGTGGATCCGCTTTCCCTCCGCCGGTTGGAAAGCGGGCATCAGAAGGTGCTCGTCGGTGAGCCACAGCATCGTCCCGTCGCGGATGGCGGCGGTCGTGGTCTCGTCGAGCACCCCCGGAGCGACCTGGCCCTGGACCCAGTCGACGAGCGCGTCGAACGTCTTCTCTGCGTTATCCTCCAGCATCTGGAGGACCGCGAGGCGGATCGCGCTGCGTCGGAGTTGCTCGATACCGGCATCGCTCAAGCGGTACTCGGCGGTGAGACCGAGGAGGCTCTCCGCGTTGTTGGCGAGGTCGGTGAGCGGCAGCACGAAGAGAGGAGCCGGGGCCTCGTCCTTCGAGACGAACCAGAGGGAGAACTCGCGTCCGTTCGTGATGTGGACGAGCGGTACCTTGGACGTCTTCGCCTGCTCCGCGATCGCCCCCAAATCGGTCACGTTCGCGGTGCGCTCGCGGACGTCGAGGAAGAGGCGAGGTTCCCCGTCGGCATCGAACAGAACGTAATCGATGGGGTTGTCGCCGCCCTTGACGGGGTAGTCGAGGAACACCTGGCGCTTGTCGTGGGGGTCCCACCCCAAGGCGACCAAGTACGGGTTCACGATCCAGTGGCGGATCTGCTGCTCGGTGACGTCCTCTACGTCCCGCTGGACCTCGCCTGCGAGCTGGGCGAAATCGCTCAACCGACGACTTAGGTCAACCGCTTCCATCGCCGGACCGATGGAAGGCGGCGGGCTTAAAAGTAACCCGAGGTCGCCGCCCGACGTCCCCGCAGCCGGATCGCCTCCGAAGTGAGGAACGGTTCCACCGGCGCGAGCGGGGAATCGAGACCCTCGTACGGGGGAAGGCCGAGGAGGTCAGCGAGCAGCCACTCGACCTCGTACGCGTAGAGGAGCGACGACCCGAGCCGTTCGAGCC
>JASHWY010000231.1 GCA_030043835.1 Thermoplasmata archaeon | reverse complement strand
CGCTCGAGGGCGACCCGTCGGCGCTCGACGATCGGCTGGCCGCGATCCGCAACTCTCCGCACCAGCGGGCGATCGCCCGAGCGATGCGCGCGCTCCTCCAAGGAACGACGCTCGCGACCGCCCGGACCGAGTGGAAGGGTCAGGACGCGTACACGCTCCGTTGCGCCCCGCAGGTCCTGGGCGCGGTCCGCCTCGCGATCGGCTTCGCCGAAGGCGTGGCCGCCGGCGAGCTCAACGCCGTCACCGACAACCCCGTGGTGTTTGCCCCGGACGAGTTCGTGAGCGGCGGTAACTTCCACGGTCAGCCACTCGCGCTCGCGCTCGATACGCTCGGGATTGGCGTCCAGTACGTCGCCGCGTTCTCCGAGCGCCGGATTGCCCGGCTCCTCAACCCCGCGCTCAACCGGGGGCTTCCGGCGTTCCTCGCACCCGAACCAGGGGTGAGTTCGGGGTTCATGGTTCCGCAGTACCTCGCCGCCGCTCTCGTGAATGAGAACGAGACGCTCGTCCACCCAGCGAGCACGGCGAGCCTTCCTACGTCGGCCGATCAGGAGGACTTCAATAGCATGGGCCCGTGGGCCGGTGCGAAGCTCCGCAGGATCCTCGGCAACGCCCGCCGGGTCGTCGCGATCGAGTGGATCGTCGCCGGGCAGGCGCTCGAGCTCCGACGCCCCAAAGCGGGCGGCCGCGGCAGCGAGGCGGCGCTGCGAGCGCTTCGGGCGCGCGTCGCCCCGTGGACCCGGGACCGCAGCCCGGCCGACGACATCGAGCGAGTCGCGGGCGCCATCGACGGCGGTGGTATCGTTCGCGAGGTCCACGCCGAGGTGCCGGTTTAGGCCGACGGGGCCAACGGCTTGCTGGGCTCGGGGGTCTTCGAGAACGTCACGGCCTGGCCGCAGGAGGGGCACGTGTACTCCCCGACGCCCCGATGCTTGAGCGGGGTCCGACACTTGGGACACGGGATCGGGCGGGCTGCGAGCCACGCCGCGAACATCTCCTGGGACCTTCGGTCCTCGAGCGCCGGGGCTACGGCATTGGGGGCAGGAGAAACGACCGGAACGGGCGGTGGGGACGCCTCGGGTTGGGTGGTCCTCCCGGAAGCGAGCCGTCCGCACTTGGGACAGACAGCGAGACTACCGGATCCCGCCGCCTGGAGCGGGACGTGGCAGGTGGGGCATAGGGTCTTGAAGCCGGTGCGGGTCAACACGGGAACCGGAGCCAGCGGGGCTTTGGGGGCGAACGAGCGGACGGGAGGCTGGGGAGCTTCGGGCGCCGCGGGGGGAGGGGAGGGCGGCACCTTGGCCCAACGGACGGTCCGACGTCCGGGGTCGTAGGCGATCGGGGTCCCGGGGCGCGCGAGCTCGTGCGCGAGCGCACGCTCCGCCTTGCGTTCGCGCCACGAGAGCGCGGCCGCGAGGCCGGGAACGCTGGTCGTGCCGAGAGACTGCACCGCCGACCGCAGCCGTTCGAGGTCCTCGGCGGAGGGACCGAAAAGGCCGGCCATCGCGGAAGAGCCGACGGAGCCGCAAAAGAACCTATCGCTCGACCCGCAACGAAAGGATAAGGGAGGCACCGGCGGAGACCCTTGGTCTCTTGGACGGTGCCACCAAGAGCCCGACCGCCGATGCCCGAGGCCAACCTATGGTAGTCATCACCAGTCTATATAGCTATCCGGGGGCCCGGAAGGTGGAGAATGGGCCTCTCCCGGTACCTTTAGGGACCCCCGGAGAGGGCGAAGCGACCCATACGACCATAACGGGGGAAATCCGTGAGGGTTCTTGGCGGTCCGGGTCCGCCACGCCATGGTCGCCGCGCAGCCTGTTCGGTCGCCGTCCGAGCCCACCGCTCCGGCGCCCTCCCCCGCGTCCGAAGCTCCTCCGGGTAGGCCGCCTACGGTCCTGCTCGTACGCAACCCCGAAACGCGTCTCCTGCTGAAAGGCCTCCTCCTTCTCTTCCGGTACCCGGTCCTCCTAGAGGCCGAGCGGCCCGACGATCTCGCCCAGCTACCTAGGACGCGTCCCACGACCTTGCTGCTCCTCGACGCCGACACGGAAAGCGGCGACTGGGCCGCCGACGTTCGAGCCGTACTCGAAGAGCACCCCGACCTTTCCCCGATCCTCCTCACCTCCGACAGTTCCCCAGAGACCTCGGCACGAGCCGCCCAGACCGGCATCGAAGCGGTCCTCATTCGGCCGTTCACGATCCGCGAGTTCGGCCGTATCCTCGAGACCGTCCGCGCCGGGTCGCCGCCTACGCTTGCGGGGCCTTCGAGGGCGACCGCCGAGGCCCCTCGCCAGCGGTAAGCCCTCGACCGCCTTTCGGTCGGTCGTGGCGCTCGAGCGCGTCGACTCCCTCGCGAGGGAGCTTCGCGGCACCGTAACGACGGACCCCGCGACGATCGAGCGCGCGGGTCGGGACGGCTCGCATCTTCGAGGACGTCCGATCGCCGTCGCCGCGCCGAAGGACGCCGAGGATGTCGTGACGCTCGTAGGGTGGGCGCGCCGCGAGCGGACGCCGCTCGTCCCCCGCGGTGCCGGCACTTCGCTCGACGGGGAGTCCGTTCCACCCGACGGAGCCGTCGTGGTCGACCTCTCGGGGTGGAGCACGGTCCACGAGGTCCGCCCGGAGGAGGGGTGGGCCCGCGTCGACCCGGGGGTCGTCAACCGGTTCCTTCAAGCGACGCTCGAGCCGCTCGGGTACTGCTTCCCGCCCAATCCTGGCTCTTGGGTGACCGCAACGATCGGCGGGAACGTCGGGACGAACGCCTCGGGACCCCGCTCGTTCCGCTACGGCGCGACCCGCGCCTGGGTCCGAGCCCTCGAGGTCGTCCTCGGCACCGGAGAGAAGCTTCGGCTCGGCACGCTCGCGGCGAAGCGTTCGGTGGGCCCGGACCTTCTCGGCCTCCTCGTAGGAAGCGAGGGGACGCTCGGGGTCGTCACCGAAGTGACGGTGCGGATCGCTCCGCTTCCGGCCGTCCGCCGCGGCGTGGTCGTGCCGCTCCCTAAAGGGACGTCCCTCTCCCGGCTCGCGGGGGCGCTCTCGGGCGCTCCCGCGACGGGCCTCTCCGCGGTAGAATACCTCGATCCGGAGTGCGCTCGTGACTTGGTCGAGGGCCGGGGGACGGGGTGGCCGACGGGTTCGGCCCTCCTCCTCCTCGAGATCGAGGCCGACCAGCCGCGCGACGCCGCCGACCGTATCGAACGCGTCACCGCCCTGCTGC
>JASHWY010000230.1 GCA_030043835.1 Thermoplasmata archaeon | reverse complement strand
CGGCCTTCGAGACCGCCTCCGGGAACGACGCGCCGATCCCCATCACCTCGCCGACCGACTTCATCGAGGGACCGAGGCGCCGGTCGGCCCGCTCGAACTTATCTATGTCCCAGCGGGGGAGCTTCACCACGACGTAGTCGAGCGACGGCTCGAAGCAGGCCGTCGTGACGCCGGTGATCCGGTTCGTGAGTTCGGGGAGCGTGTAGCCGAGGGCGAGCTTCGCCGCGACGTACGCGAGTGGGTAGCCGGTCGCCTTGCTCGCGAGCGCACTCGAGCGGGAGAGCCGGGCGTTGATCTCGATCGCGTAGTACTCTTCGCTCTCGGGGTCGAGGCAGAACTGGATGTTGCACTCGCCGACGATCCCACAGACCTCGACGGCGCGTAGGGATGCCTTTCTCAGCATCTGGTACTCAAAGTCGGTGAGCGTCTGGCTTGGCGCGATCACGATGTTGTCGCCCGTGTGCACCCGCATCCCGAGGATGTTCTCCATGTTGCAGACGGTGAGGGCGTTCCCCCGAGAGTCCCGCACGACCTCGTACTCGAGCTGCTTAAACGACCCCACGTACCGCTCGAGGAGCACCTGGCCGACGGGGCTCGCCCGAAGGCCTCGAGCGACGACCTCGGCGAGCTCGGCGCGGTCGTGCGCGACCCCTCCGCCCTTTCCGCCGAGCGTGAAGGCGACCCGCACCATGACCGGGTACCCCAACTCCTCGGCGGCGGGGAGCGCCTCGGCGTACGAGTAGACGGCCCGGCTCGGCAAGGTCGGGACCTTCGCCCGGGCCATCGCCCGGACGAACCTCGCCCGGTCCTCGGTCGCCTTGATCCCCGAGAGCGGCGTCCCGAGGACGCGCGTGTTCGTCCGCTTGAGGACGCCCTGGTCGGAGAGCGCTACGCCGCAGTTGAGCGCCGTCTGTCCGCCGAAGGAGAGGAGAAGGCCGTCGGGGCGCTCCGCCTCGAGGATCGGCGTCACGAACTCCGGGACGAGCGGCTGGAAGTAGACGCGCCCGTTCCTCGGGGGGTCCGTCTGTAGCGTCGCGATGTTGGGGTTCACCACGACCGCATAGACGCCTTCCTCCTCGAGCGCTTTCAAGCACTGGCTCCCGGAGTAATCGAACTCCCCGGCCTCTCCGATCTTGAGCGCCCCGCTTCCGAGCAGGACGACCTTCTGGGGGAGCCACCGCGTCATGCCCGTCGCCTCACCTTCGAGACGAATCGGTCGAAGACGAACCCAGCCTCCTGCGGGCCGGGGTGCCCCTCGGGGTGTCCCTGGAGCGCGAGCACGCGTCCCGAGCGGTCGCGGAACCCCTCGAGCGTGCCGTCGTCGGGGTTCGTTGCCCACGGCTCGAGACCGGACCCCTTGAGCGAGTGAGGGTCGACCGCGTAGCCGTGGTTCTCGCTCACGATCAGCGCGCGGCCGTCCGCAAACCCGATGGTCTTGTTCTGGCCGCGATGGCCGTACTTGAGCTTGTACGTTCTCCCGCCCCGGGCGAGCGCAAGCAGCTGGTGGCCGAGGCAGATCCCGAGCGTTGGGAGTTCGCGGCTCGAGGCGCGAGCGAGCTCCTCGACCGTGGCCGATAGGTCGGCGGGGTCGCCGGGCCCGTTCCCGACCAAAAGCCCGCTCACCTTTCGGCCGTCCCACCTCGCGGGAACCTCGTGGTCGAACGGCAGGCGAAGGACCGAGACCCCCCGGTCGAGGAGCGAGCGAAGGATGCTCGTCTTGATCCCGCAGTCGAGGACCGCGACGGTCGGCCCGCCCTCCCGGCGGAGGAGGGTCGGGGACTTCGGCGCGACTTGGGCCATGTAGTCCTCCTCGTCGTAGGCGGGGGCCCTCGCGAGGGTGCGGCCGAGCTCCTCGTCGCTCGGTCGGTCGTCGATCGCGTGGACGTCGAGCACGCCCTTTACGACGCCGCGGGAGCGGAGGTGCTCCGTGAGGCGCCGGGTGTCGACGCCCGCGATCCCGCCCACGCCCTCCTCGGTGAGCCAGTCCTCGAGCGACCGCTGGGAGCCAAAGTGGTGAGGGCGGGTCGTCCCTCGGACGACCACGCCGCGCACCTGGAGCTCTTCGCTCTCGAGAAGGGGAAGGCCGTTCGGGTCCCGAGCGTTCGCCGGAGGGACCCCGTAGTTGCCCAGGAGGGGGTAGGTGAACGTAAGGATCTGCCCTCGAAACGAAGGATCGGTAAGCGATTCCGGGTACCCGACCATCCCCGTCGTGAAGACGACCTCGCCCACGCGGCGACCGGCACGACCGAGGCCTCGACCGTCGAACCGGGTGCCGTCCTCCAACAACAGGGTGCCCGCCAGCGCGTCGTCGTCGGCGCGGGTTGGCACGGCCGTGAAGAACCCGAGAGGAAGGAGGAGGCGGGTCGCGCTTAACTTTTGCCGTCGCGTCGGTCGAACGTCGCGCGCCGTTGTCGCTTCGGAGCGCAGAAAGCCATCAAATCCCGGCGCCGGGTGGTCGATGGGCGATGCCGGGGTTCGCCCGCCTCAAGGAGCGGTACGACGTCGTGGTCGTGGGCGGGGGGCACGCGGGCCTCCAGGCCGGACTCAAGGCGGCGCTCCTCGGCCACACCGCGGCGATCGTCGATCGGGGTCCAAAGTACTCGCGCTCGTACTACGCGCCGAAGATGGACAACATCCCGGGCTTCCCCGACGGAATCTCGGGCCACCGGCTCCTCGACCTCCAGATCGCCGCGGTTCGGAAGGTGGAGGAGGCCGTCGGCTACTTTACGCCCGCCCGGGCCGAGCGGGTCGAGCGCAGCGGCGGAGAGTACGCGGTGACGTTCGAGTGGCTGAAGCAAAAGCACGTCGCGCGAGGTCGGGCCCTCATCCTCGCGATGGGAGTCGTCGATCGGATCCCCGAGGTCGGCGGGAAGATCGACCCGATCTTCCCGTGGGCGAACCTCGGGATCGTCGATTTTTGCATCCTCTGCGACGGGCACGAGTTTCCGGGGCGGACGTTGGCGGTGATCGGGCACGACGCCTTCGCCGTCCGCACCGCGCTCGACCTCCTCCACTTCGCTCCGAAATCGATCGAGATCCTGACCCACGGCCGGCCGCTCCTCGATGGAGTTCCGGAGCCCGACCGCTCGTCCCTGCTCGAAGCGCTCCACGAGCACGGCATCCCTCACGTGGAGTCGGAGATGGTCGGCTTCGACGAGATCCGCGAGCAGCGCTTCGGCGTTCGGTTCGCGGACGGAACCCACCGGAGCTACGATCGGGGGTTCTCCGCGCTCCCGTGGTACGACCAGCACCAGGCGATACCGCGCACGCTCGGGTGCCGGTTCGATTCCGAAGGGTACGTCGTCACCGACGACGACTGCCGCGCGATCGCGGACGGTACCGGGGAACCGATCCCCGGTCTCTACGTCGTCGGGGACTTAAGGAACGGCTGGAACCAGATCCCCGAGGCGTGGGCGACGGCCGAGCGAGCGGTGATCCACGCGTACGCGAGCTACCTCTAAGCTCCGTCAGCGACTCGTCGCGGTGGGCATCACGTCGAGCTGGCGCGCGAGCTCCGTGAGGTCCTTCGCGACCGCGGACGCGCCGGCGGCCAGGAACCGGTCCATGGTCATCGTGGAGCCGGACGATTCCGTCGGATCGGGCAGCACGGCATAGAACCGCACGCGGGCGGCGACCGCGCACTCCGCGTCCAGAAGGTGATCGCCCACGTAGACGGCGCGATCGATCGGCACCTGCATGGCGTGAAGAAGGTGGAGGAGCGACTCGGGCGATGGCTTCGCCGGACCCTCCGCGCTCCGGCTCCGTAAGTAGCCGAAGAACGGCGCGAGCCCCGTACGGTTGAGGGCGGAACGGGCAAACGTCTCCGACGCCCGGGTCAGGAGCCCGATCCGGAAGCCGCGATCGCTGAGCATCCTCAAGAGCGGCTCCGCTCCCGGACGGGGAACGGTCCGGGGGAGGGCCTCGAGCTCGATCGCATCGATCGCCTTCTGCTGCTCCGCCTCGAACCGGTAGAGGGCGCTCTCGGGCGCCCCCGAGTTCCGAATCTCCTCGCGGCTGGTCTCGATGATCCGGTGGATCGGCGCTTCGAGCGAAAGGTGTCCGGGCACGACTCCGTGCCGCTCCGCGATGCGGATCACTTCGGCTCGCATCCGCCGGAAGTCGTGACGGGAAAGGATGAGCGTCCCGTCGAGGTCGAAGGCGATGCCGAGGAGCGGTTCGAGGAAGCGTGGGTGGGCGTCCCGGGGCGGCATCTCCTCTCCGGTGGGGACCGACGCGCACCTCCCCCCGTTAAGGATTTCCTTCGACCGGCACGACCCCAACAGGCTATCCGGCACCTCGGGGGCGTTCGAGGGTGACGACCGATTCCCGGAGCTCGAACGACCGGCGCTGGCCGCTCCTACGCCTGCGGGCAACCTCGACCGACGCGATCGAGAACCCGACCGAAGTCCCGAGGCGCGCGACGAGGAGGTCTCCGGGCACGTACGTGCCGGCTAGGAGCGAGTCCCCGACGACGAGGACGAAACGACCCCCAGGAACGAGGGCGCGGTACACCCCCGCAAGCACCGGTTTAAGGTCCGCGAAGTAACGGTGCACGATCGCGTGCATGTCGTCCCGGCGGTACGAGCCTTTCCGGGCCACGTTCTCCCGGATCCGCGGCAGGATCTCGTTAAGCCACGGGTCCGGGGTACGTTCAAGGCCGACATAGCGGAGGGTCTCGGACCGGGGGAGGTTGTCGCAAGCGACCTCCGCGCGACGAAGGAGCGTGAGATCGCGGTACGAGCGAGCGTATCCGAGCCACGCCAGGTCGACCTTGTAGTTCATGACGTAATCCATGCCGTTCACGTACGGGGGGCTCGTCACGGCGAAATCGACCGATCCCGGTGGCCACCCTGCGGTCCGCGCGTCCTGGGCCTGGATGGAGGCGTCGGGTCCCCAGCGCCCCCTCTCGGCCTTGAGTTCGCGGAGGTCGTCCGTCATCTCCGCGATCGCGGTCAGGAACCGGTCCGTGGGGTTCGGTCCGTCCGATTCGTGTCGCCGGCCGTAGCCGAGACAGGGAGAGCGATGGAGTCGGCTCGACGGGATCAGGATTCGCCCGAACGCGAGCCGGAGCGCGTCGGCGACCGGGTCCCCCTCGGGCGGCAGCGCGTCCCTCAGTCGGGTGAGCTCCTCGAGCGCGTCGGGGCTGAACTGCCGCCGGGTCTCTCGAAGGAACGGAAGCGGCCCGGGCGATAGGGTCCGCGCCCGGTTAAGGACCCCTTCCGCCCCGCGGCTCACCGGTGCCGCCTCGAGCTCGAAGCCCGTCTTCACCCGAGCGGCGAGGACCGCGGGGAGAAGGAGCTCGGTTCCTTGCGCACGGGCTCCCGCACGACGCGCCTCGACGAGGGTCGTTCCGCTGCCGGCGAACGGGTCGAGGACGGTCGCTCCCCGCACGACGGAGTGCGCGGAGAGCATCGACCGGACGAACTCGGCCGAGTACCCTTGGACGTAGGGCCACCAACGGTGGACGGGGGTCGCATCGTTCGACCGGAAGGTGATCGGTCCCGCGTAGCGGCCGAGGGAGACTCCGTTCTCCTGTTGGAACCGCTCAACGAACGATCCGGGGTCGACGAAATCGTCCCGGTCGGCGAGCGTCTCGAACGCTCGGAGCACCCACAGCCCCCGACCGAGCCTCAAGGCATCGCCGTCGCGCTCGAGACGGTCGAGCGCGCGTTCGATGTGGCGGGGGGCCATGTCGAGTCGGGTCGCGAGCTGACGTACCGTGGCGCCGATCGCGCCGGTCTCCCCGAGCGCCGCTCGAAGCGGATGGGATCGGCTACCGTCCCCGAGCGACGGGCCAGGGTCCTTCACGGATTTCCCGCTCCCGAGCCCGGGCGCTTCGCGGCCCAGAGCGGTGTTGACTTCCGTTCGAGGTAGCTCAAGAGCGTCTCGCGGAGGCGACGACGTTCGGTCCTAAGGGCGTTCGCCCACGCCGTGGGCTCGACCTCGGGAGCGAGTCCGTCGAGCACGACGTCGAGGTCGTGGAGGCGACCGAGATCGCGCTGCAGGCGACGGACCGGCGCGGAGAGAGGGCGAGCATCGGTGGGGTCGATCGCCCCGACGAGGTCGATCACGTGGCGAAGCCCTCGGACGCGGATCCTGAGGCGGTGGAGGCGGCTCGTGGTCGGTCTCCGCCGCGCCTTCCGGCGCGCCTTTCGAACCCGTTCTTCCCCACGGCCCCGGAAGCGATAAAGGACCGCCCGGACGTCGTTCGAACGGTACCGAAGACGGGGCCGGTGCCACTCGGATCGGACCTGAGGGAAGAGGCCAGCGTCCCGCTCAGCCCTCAGAAACGCCCGGAGGAGCTCCCGGCCGGTCCGGGCGTCATCGCGAAGGCGAGTCCGGTATCGGGCGAGGCGCAGGGTCTCCTCCGGCGTCCACCGGCCGCCGTCCACGTGAGAAAGAAGGTCGATCGCGATATCGCGATCGCGGATCCGTCCGACGAGTCGGGCGAGCCGTTTCAATCGGAGGTCGAGCGGTCGGAGCCGTTCCTGGTCCCGGCGGGAGAGGAGCCGTGCCCAGACGGCGAGCCCGGTGCGGAGCCGGCGGAGCTCTCGGTGGAGTCGGTGCAAGCTGCCCGCCGTGGGGTGGGGACGCTCGATGACGGTGTCGACCGAGGAGATCGCGTTCGCGAGGATCCGGTCGAGCTCACGGACGAGCAACGCCGGAGGCACCGATCGGCCGTCCCTCTCGGTGTCCACGGGGAACCCAGAGCGAGGGGGTCGATGTAAGCCATTCGGGGTTCGACCCCAGCGCTATTAGCACCCGAACGGACTGACCCGCCGTGCACCGAGCCCGACTCGCCGATTCCGGCCGGGAGCGCGACCGTGCGCGCCCCGCCTCTACCCTCGGGGTGATCGACATCGGCTCGAACACGGCCCGATTCGTCGCGTTCGAGACCACGGCCGCCGGGACCGTGCGAGCGTTCTACGAAGGCAAGGACGTCCCGAGGCTGGGGAGCGGCACCGGGCCCGACGAAAGGCTCTCGGAGGAAGCGATCGAGCGGGGGATCCTCGCCGTTCGCCGATTCGCCCGGCTCGTGCGGGACTTAGAGCTTCCTCGCACGCTCGCGGTGGCGACGAGCGCCGTGCGCGACGCCCCGAACGGTCCCGACTTCGTCCGCCGCGTCGAACGGGCGACCGGCGTCCTCCTTCGGGTGCTATCGGGCGCGGAGGAGGCCCGGTACGCCTACCTCGGGGTCGCGAGCGCGTGGGAGCTCGACCACGACGTCATCTTCGACCTGGGCGGGGGATCGATGCAGCTCGTCGACGTACGCGATGGGGCCCTTCGGAATTCCGTCAGCCTCCCGCTGGGTGCGCTTCGCCTCTCCCAGCGGTTCCTGGAGCACGACCCGCCGAAACATCGCGAGCTCGAGGAGCTTCGGACCCACGTCCGCGACACCCTCTCCTCCGTGCTCGAGGCGTTCGGAGGCAAGGGGTATCGGGTCCACGGGATCGGAGGCACCGTCCGCTCGCTCGCCCGGGCCGCGATCGAGCTCCGCCAGTATCCGATCGGCCGGGTGCACGGTTATCCGCTCTACTCGACGGAAATCGAGGCGCTGTCGGAGCTCTTGGGAGAGATGCCGGCGGAGAAGCGACGCGCGATCCCCGGGATCGGCGGCGACCGGGCCGACGTGGTGCTCGCCGGCATCGTCGTCCTCGAAGAGCTCGTGCGCGAGACGGGGGCGGACCGGATCGTGGTCGCCGGTACGGGGATCCGGGACGGGATCGCGCTCGAGGCGATCGGGGCCAAGCTTCCCGCGTCCGCCGAGGTGCTCGCGGAGCGCTCGGCGACCGCGGCCGCAAGGTCGTTCGCGTTCAACCTCGACCACGGTCGAGAGGTCGCCCAGGCGGCGCTTTCGCTCTTCGAACTCTTCGCGCCCCGCTTCGACTGGGGGCGGAGCGAACGGCTCGCGCTCTTAGTCGCCGCGTGGATGCACGACGCGGGAACGGCGATCGACCTCTGGCAGCACGCGGCCCATTCGGCCTACCTCATCCAGAACTACCCGATCTGGGGGCTCGACCAGCGCGAGGTAATCCTCGCCGCCATGATCGCCTACCTGCACGAGGGGGACGACGTCCCGTCCACCTGGAAGCGAGGCTACCTACCGATCATCGGATCGTCGGACCTCGACGCAGCCCGTCGGCTCGGGGTCGTGCTCGAGTGCGCGGAGCTCACGAAGCCGGGCCGGCCCCGCTTCTCGCTCGGCAGCGGGGGCCGGGTCCTCACGGTGGCCTTTTCTGCCGCCGCGGATACGGCCCTCTCCTCCCGCTGGCCGGAGAAGATCCGCAAACCGATGGAGCGAGCGCTCGACATCGAGGTCAAGGTCCGTGAGGGCTGAGCGTTCGCTTCCGAACCACGGCTATCCGGGGCGCCTCCTGGTCTTCGAGGGGCTCGACGGGAGCGGGAAGTCGACGCAGGCGGCGCTGCTCGGAAAGTGGCTCCAAGCCCAGGGGTACCGGGTCTTCTTCACCGAGTGGAACTCGTCGGAGCTCACCGCGAGCGTGATTCGACGTGGCAAGAAGAAGGGCCTCTTGACCCCGACGACCTTTAGCCTCCTCCACGCGACGGACTTCGCGGACCGGTTCGAGCGACGGATCCTTCCCCCCCTTCGGGCGGGCTACGTCGTGGTCTGCGACCGGTATGCGTTCACGGCGTTCGTCCGGGACGCAGCCCGGGGGTGCGAGCCCGTCTGGGTGCGGACCATCTACTCGTTTGCCCCTCGACCGGACCGTGTCTTCTACTTCCAGGTCCCCGTCGCGGTATCGCTGAAGCGCAAGATCGCCTCGCGGCTCAAGATCAAGTACTACGAGGCGGGGATGGACTTGGGGCTCTCCGACGACCTTCAAGAGAGCTACGAGCGGTTCCAGACGCGCTTAAAGCAGGAGTACGACCGCCTCGCGAAGAGCGACGAGTTTACCGTGATCGACGCGACCCGCGACGTCGAGAGCATCCAGCGGGAGCTGCGCGAGGACGTCCGGCCCCTGCTCAAGGACTTTCCGACGGGGGAGCGGCTACTGCATGACAGCTAGGACCTACGGGACTCGCCTTCCCGGCCTCCCCGTCGAGGAGCTCCCGGGGAAGCTCATCGTCATCGAAGGGGCCGATGGGTCGGGCCGGTCGACCGAGGTCTCGCTCTTGAAACAGTGGCTCGAGGTCGAGGGCCACGCGGTCGTCGATACCGGGCTCCGTCGCTCCGACCTCGTGAGCCAAGAGATCGACCGGGCGAAGCAGGGCCACACCCTGGGAGCGACCACGATGGCGCTCCTCTACTCGGTCGACTTTGCCGACCAGCTCGAGAACAAGATCGTCCCCGCGCTCGCCGCCGGTAGTACGGTCCTCGCCGACCGGTACATCTACACCCTCATGGCCCGGGCGATCGTTCGCGGCGCGTCGCGCGAGTGGGCCCAGGAGCTCTACGGTTTCGCGCTCCGGCCGGACCTCGTCGTCTTTCTCGACGCCCGGCCCGTGATCCTCCTCCACCGGGCGATCGGAAAGTTCGGCTCGCTCGACTACTGGGAGTCGGGGATGGACCTCTCGCTCTCCCGCGACCTCTTCGAGAGCTTCTTCCTCTACCAGGACCGGTTGTCGAAGGAGTTCGC
>JASHWY010000030.1 GCA_030043835.1 Thermoplasmata archaeon | reverse complement strand
CCGCAATCTCCGAAGAGGCCCCCGTAGACGAGATACACGTAGCCGTTCGCTAGGGTGAGCGCCCCACGTTGCTGTTCTACCATCGGGTTCGCCCCGGTCGGGTCGACCACGACCTGCGACGTGACGGTCCCGTTGACGACGTTGAGCCCGAAGAGGACGTGCTGGTCGGGGGCGAGGAAGGCGACCGCATAGAGGGTTCCCGTGGCCACGTCGATCACCGGCGTGCCGGTGATCCCGGTGGTGGGACCGATGTCCCCGCAGGGGAGGGTCGAGGCGGTCACTGGAGTTCCGAGATGGGTGTGCCACAGGACGCCGCCCGTAGTGGCGTTGATGGCGTACACGGAATCTTCCTCCGTTGCGACAAAGACCGTATCACTGCACACCAGGGGCTCGGCGTAGACCGGACCATCAAGGGCCGTCGGTCCCCCCCACGCCGAGCGGACCGACGTGATGTTGGTCATCGACAGCACCCCGGCGCGGGAGTTGTTTTGATGATACGTGGTCCAATTCCCGGCCGAGAGGTTTCCCTTGGACGACGAGCAGGTCGCGGGACCGGCGGAAGAACTCTTCGATGGCGAGGGTACGAGAACGAGGTACGACAGTACTCCCGCCAGCACCAGCAGGATCGCTACGGCGATGAGGATGACCTTGTTCTGATCTTTCACGTCCCGCGGTTCGGACCTATTCCTCGAAGCCGGATTAGGTTTCGGAAACCGCCTCGAGATCGGAGTCCGGTCGCGGTATCGAAACCCGAGTCGAAGCGGAGCCCACGCGGGCTCGCTCCCTCGTACGTCGCTGATGCGGGGGGCTGGACGCGGCGCCGGCTCAACGACGGGGTCGAGGGAGGCTGACGCCCCCCACGTCGGGGGCTCGATTCAGCTCGGTGCGGCGCGTTTCCGGGCGGCCACCGACTCGAGCCGCCACCGACGTTGAACTCCGCCGATCGAGTATCCGTGATCCGTGAGCCACCTCCGTATCGGCTCCTTATGGAAGATCTCCGAATAGAGGAGAAAACCCCCGGGCCGAAGGACCCGATCGATCCCGGTCAGCGCCTCGGGGACCCTGCTGAAGTCTCGATGGGCAGGACCGGCGTGGTGGAGGGCGACGAACGCCAAGACCACGTCGAAGGAGGAGTCCGCGAAAGGGAGGCCGAGCATGTCGGCCGCGCGCAGCTCTAGGGCGGAAGGGTTCCCCTGCGGGTATCTCGCCGTGAGGGTACGGCGGGCCTCTTCGAGTTGGCGGGGGTCAATGTCCGTCGCAATGTACTTCGCGGGCTGGAAACCGTCCACGAAGCGAACGGCCAACTGTCCGTTCCCGCACCCGATCTCCAGGCAGACGGCCCCGCTCGGGATCGTCACGTTCTCACGGATCCAGCGGTATCGTCGCGCGCTCCGTCGAGCCGCGGACCGGTTGACGAAAAACCGGGAGATGGCGTTCATCTCGGCCATGAGCGGGTCCGACGCTCGAGAGGTAGCCCGCGGATGAATCCAGCGGTCGTGGGCGGTCATAGACCGACCCGTGCCGCAGATTATCGGTCCGAGGGGCACGTTTCGCTCCGACGAAGTTCGTGGCTGCCTTGGAGGTTGCTAAAGCACGGCGGAAACCGGCTTCGCCCGAGGCCATCGGCGTCGAGTACCGTTTCGGTGAAGTCCGCGATTCCGACAACGCGTGGCGTTCAAACACGGTCGGGGAGTTGCCCCGCCAATCGGAGAGCGCGATGTCGGGCTCCTTGGGGAGGGCGCGGAAGGATCATAATCCCTTCCGAGGGATCACCGATCTCCTCGGCTCGCCCCAACGCATAGAGATACCCGACCCACGCGCACACGACCGCGTCGAGCTCATCGTGCGTCGTCCTCCGGCGTTCGATCGAACCCGAGAAGCCGCGGTTTCGCAGGGCCCGCCGTAGCCGTTCGACCCCGAGCCCTTTGCGGGGAAGTCCCAGGATATCTTGGGCAGCGCCGGGATAGCTCTCGACGACGGGCAAGCCGTCGCGTTCGAGTCGCGCCTTGAGACGCAACCCTCGAGCGGTGAGAAGCCGCATCGGACCCAGCGTGAGCGGGAAGAAACGGATCCTGCGGCGTAACAGCTCCCGGTCGCACGCTCTGAGGTGAGGCGGGCCCCGCGCCTCGAGACTGCGACGGCCCGCCGGAAGCGATAGCGGTGCGTCGATGCTGACGAGGATGGGTTCGGCCTCGCGGACCGCGGCGAGGATCTCCTCGTCGTCGTGCAGTACTTTCGTCTCCACCCGGCGAGCGCCGCGCAACAGACAGAACCCCGTCGACCGATGGGCGCTCCCCGCAAGGTCGAGACCGACGACGGGGCCTCCGCGACGTTGCGCTCGCCGGTCCTCTCGAAAGGCCTCAGCCGGTGCATTCATGAGCAACCCTCGGGAAGACGCGGCGCAATCGCTGGTCTTCTCGGGCCAAATAGGTTCCCTAGCCGGTATCGAGCGACCCATTCTCTCGGAGTGGGCACGCGAACCAGCGGCCGAAAGATCGCAAACGATCTTCCGGCTAGCGCTTCGAGACGCCCCAACGCTCTGGGAGATGAACGTTCCGGTGGGTGGGGGGATCGATCGGACCTCCGG
This sequence comes from Thermoplasmata archaeon, assembly GCA_030043835.1. Lineage (GTDB taxonomy): Archaea > Thermoplasmatota > Thermoplasmata > Lutacidiplasmatales > UBA184 > Lutacidiplasma. Next base: position 1,078 of record JASHWY010000030.1, on the reverse strand, counting down.
CGACGTCCTCCAGGATCTCCACCGATTTCGCCCGGAGAGCGGTCGATAGCGGGCCGACAACGGAGGCGCCCACGGTACGAGGCCTAGGCAGAACGCAGATAGGATCGAGGGAGGAGCGTCACTCGGCTAGGAAACCCGGCTCGCTCGCTTGCCGCGCCTCGATCGCGGTACGGACCTTGGCCCGATCCACCGCCAACCAGCGGTAGCCGTCGCCGACATCGATGTTGGCGATGAGAATGTCGTGGTCCGCGAGCTGGGAGCGATACTTGAGCAAGGTTTCGAACAGGGTGAACGGATCGTCCTCGGTGAGCCGAGAGAGCTCTCGGGTCGTGCCCATCCAGTCGCCGTCGCGAACGAGCCCGCGCAAGACTTCGAGATAGCGTGTGAGCCTGGTTTGCGGGCCGGCGGGCAAGCGCCGCGCGCCCGAGGTGGAGCTGTCGAGGGTGTAGGCTGGGCCGGTTCGCTCCGTGTCGCGCGGTTCCCCGGCATCCCGAATCCGAGGTGGCGATGGGTAGCTAGGCGATTCGGACGGGTTTCCATCCCGGTCGTCGAGGTCCCGGGAGGCCGTATCGCTCTGATCCCACGGTCCGTCCCCTTGAGGTGCGCCTCTCCAGGTTGTCCGGGTCGGCGCAGGATCGCGCAGAGGAATCGAGGTCCGCTCGACCATGGGCGAACGGAGGAGAGGGATCTCCACGTCGGGATCGGAAACGCGGGCTTCCACGATTCGAACGAACTCATCGATGTCGCTCTCCGGGACGGGGCGAACGTTCCGGCGCATTCGAAACCGATCGAGTGCGCTTCTCAACTCGTCGCTGGGTGCCCGAAACGCCCGCCGCTGGGCGCCGTCGCGCAGCACGACCCAGGGACGCGATTTGGCGTCTCGGAAGAGCTGGAGGCCGGCGTACAGCACGAGATCCATGTAAAGCTCGTGGGCCGGCGGACCTCCCATCGCGCTGATCGGGGGGGTCCACTCCCCCGTAAGGCGACTCACGTCCCGAATCTTGACGTCGCCGAAACTCACGCTCCCGTGCCCCTTTGGCCCGCGCCCAGGATGGTCCTGCACCGCTCGGTTGCCTCT